>DASWSC010000001.1:0-10948 GCA_036402855.1 Candidatus Elarobacter sp.
GCTGAAAGGTCGACGGCGAGACGGTGTACCGCACACGCCGGACGACATGCCTGGAGGTGGGATTCTCCCAACCGAAAGCTCCCGAGGAGTCAGGAAAACGAATTGAAAGCACTCGGTACGCACATCGTCTGCGAGCTGTCCGGCTGTGATGCCGCAAAGCTCACGGATGTCGACGCGGTCCGTGCGATGATGGAGAAGGCGGCTCGAGCGGCCAACGCGACCATCGTCACGACGGCCTTCCACCGCTTCCAGCCGCAAGGCGTCTCAGGAGTGGTGGTGATCGAGGAGTCGCACTTGTCGATCCATACGTGGCCGGAGACCGGCTACGCTGCCATGGACTTCTACACGTGCGGCGACCATACCGATCCCTGGGCGGCGTGCGAGTACGCCGCAGAGGCGCTCGACGCCAAGACCATGCTGACGACGGAGATGAAACGTGGGATCGAGGCCGGTCACGACCGGTTCACCCACGTGGTCACGACCGAGCTCGACGCCAGGGAGCTGCTGGCGGCAACCGCCTAGCGCGGGAGAATCGAAGGCCCGCTGCCTCGGCAGTGGGCTTTTTTCATCCTGAAGGGCATCCCGTGCGCCCGCCCAACCGGACGAGCGCGATGCCGAAGACCGAGCACTTTCAGTGGTACACCGAGCAGTTCGCGCCGACCGAGCTGCACGCGCACGCGATCGATGAGACGTACTACGCGGGACGCACGCCGTTCCAGTCGGTCGCGGTGCTGCGCACGCCGGTCTTCGGCAAGATGCTCGTCCTCGACGGCGACACGCAGTCCTCGCAGGCCGACGAGAAGATCTACCACGAGACGCTGGTGCACCCGGCGATGGCCGCGGCAGGCGATCGCGCCGAGGTGCTGATCCTGGGCGGCGGTGAGGGAGCGACGCTGCGCGAGGTGCTGCGCGATTCGTCGGTGCGCCGCTGCACGATGGTCGACATCGACGGCGACGTGGTGGAGCTGTCGAAGAAGTACCTCCCCGAGTGGTCCGACGGTGCGTTCGACGATCCGCGAGCGCGCGTGATCATCGGCGACGCGCTGCGCTTCTTGAAGGAAGACCGCGACCGCTACGGCGTCGTGATCAGCGATCTCACCGAGCCGCTCCCGGACTCGCCGTCGTTCCCGCTCTTCAACGGCGAGGTCTTCCGCGACGTGAAGACGCGGCTCGTGCCGGGCGGTGTCTACGTGCTGCAAGCGTCGACCGCCGGCTTCCACAACATGGCGCTGCACGCGAAGATGGCGCGGTCGCTGCGCGGCTACTTCCGCCATGTGCGCAGCTTCTACACGCACGTACCGGCTTTCGACAACGATTGGGCGTTCTTGGCCTGCAGCGACGAGGTGGACGTCGCGGGCACCCCGGCCGAGCGCGTCGAGGCATACGCCGGCGGCCTGCGCGGCGACGATTTCTTCTACGACGCGGAGACCCACCGGCGCTTGTTCGCGCTTCCGCTGTACTTGCGGCGCGAGCTGGCAAAGGACGGCGACGTCTTCGCGTAGGACGGGGAGGATCACCATGACCACGATCGATGCTTCCGGCGCGCTGCGCCGCACGGCCCTCCACGACGCCCACCTAGCGCTCGGCGCGCGGATGGTGCCGTTCGGCGGGTTCGAGATGCCCGTGCAGTACACGAGCATCCTCAAGGAGCACGACGCCGTCAGGAATCGTGCGGGGCTGTTCGACCTCTCGCACATGGGGCAGTTCTGGCTGCGCGGCGCGGACGTCGGGTCGTGGGCCGAGTCGCTGACGGTGAACAAGGTCGCGAACATGAAGCCGGGTCAGGCGCGCTACAACATCTTCACGAACGCGCAGGGCGGGGCGCACGACGACGTGATCTTCTACCGCCTCGACGAGAGCCGCTGGCTGCTGGTGGTGAACGCGTCCAACGCCGACAAGATGTGGGCGCACGTCAACGAGCACCGCGGCGGCGACGTCGAGCTCACCAACATGCACGGCGAGCGCGCGCTGATCGCGATCCAAGGGCCGCGTGCGGTCGAATGGCTGCAGCCGTACGTCGAAGCCGAGCTCGCGCCGATCAAGTACTACGCGTGCGCGGAGACGCGTGTGAAGGGCGTGCGCGAGCCGGTCGTGATCGCGCGCACCGGCTACACCGGCGAAGACGGCTTCGAGCTGTTCCTTCCGGGCGAGCACGCGACCGGGCTGTGGGACCTGCTGCTGGCCGAAAACCGCGAGCGCGGTCTCGAGGCGTGCGGGCTCGGCGCCCGCGACGTGCTCCGGCTCGAGGCGGGGATGCCGCTGTACGGCCACGAGATGACCGAAGAGATCACGCCGCTGCAAGCCGGCCTGACGTGGGCGATCAAGTTCGACAAGCCGGAGTTCCTCGGCAAGGACGCGCTCGCCGCTCAGCGCGACGCGGGCGACTACGCGCGGATCGTCGGCCTCACCATGGAAGGCCGCGTCCCGGCTCGCGCCGGTTATCCGGTCTTCGCCGCCGGGACGCGCGTCGGCGAGATCCGGAGCGGCTCGTTCGGGCCGACCGTACAGAAGAACGTCGCGACGGCGCTGGTCGAGCCGGCGGCCGCTGCGGAGGGGACGGCGCTCGAGGTCGAGGTGCGCGGCGCGCGGCACGCCGCGGTCGTCGTGCCGCTGCCGTTCTACAAGCGGCCGAAGGCGTAGAGAGCCGGAGGACTCGCGCCGTCCGGCGCGCTACCAGAGGTCCGATGGCGAACGGAGTTCCGGCAGGTCTGCTCTATAGCAAAGAACACGAGTGGGTGAAGCTCGACGGCGACGTGGCGACGGTCGGGGTCACCGATTACGCGCAGGCCTCGCTCGGGGACATCGTCTACGTGGAGCTGCCGCGCACCGGCGTCACGCTGACGCAGTTCGGCAGCATCGGCGTCGTGGAGTCGGTCAAGGCCGTCTCGGACATCTTCACGCCGGTCGGCGGCGAGGTGGTCGGCATCAACGACGCGCTGGAGAACGACCCGGCCGCGGTGAACCGCGATCCGTACGGCGACGGATGGTTCTACAAAGTCCAGCTCACCGATACGAGCCAGACGAACGAGCTGCTGACGCCCGAGCAGTACGAGCAACTCATCGCCGAGTCCTGAGGTTTCGTCCGATCTACACTCCGCATACCGCCCAGGACATCGAGGCGATGCTGCGCCTCATCGGCGTCGGCTCGCTGGACGATCTCGTGCGCGTCCCCGACGCCGTCGCGCTGCGCGCACCCGTCGAAGTGACGCCGCGCCTGAGCGAGATCGAGATCGCCGAGCGCTTCCGTGCGCACGCGGCCCGCACGACGGGCGGCGAGTACACCGCGTTCCTCGGCGCCGGCGCGTACCGCCATTACATCCCGCCGGTCGTCGGCGCGATCGCGATGCGCGGTGAGTTCCTCACCTCGTACACCCCGTATCAGGCGGAGGTCTCGCAGGGGTATCTCCAAGCGATCTACGAGTGGCAGACCTACATCGCGCTGCTGACCGGGCTCGACGTCGCGAACGCGTCGGTCTACGACGGCGCGACGGCGCTCGCCGAAGCCGTCATCATGGCGGTGAACGCGACGGGCCGCAAGGGGGTGCTGATCTCGAGCGCCGTCCATCCGAACTATCGCGCCGTGCTGCGGACCTACGCCGAGGGGCTCGACCTGGTCGTCGACGAGCTGCCGTACGGTGAGGACGGCCGCACCGACCTCCGCAACCTCGACGCCGCGCTCGCCGATCAGCGCTACGCCGCGCTGGTCGTGCAGTCGCCCAACGTTTTCGGGACGATCGACGCGCTCCCGGCGGGCGTCGCGGAGCGGATCAAGGCGACGAAGACGGTCGTCATCGGCGTCGTCGCCGAAGCGATGTCGCTCGCGGCGCTCGCGGCGCCGGCGTCGTGGGGCGCGGAGATCTGCGCCGGCGAAGCGCAGTCGTTCGGGAACGCGATCGCGTACGGCGGTCCGCACGTGGGGTTCATCGCCGCGACGACCGAGCATCTGCGCCGCATCCCGGGCCGGCTGGTCGGGAAATCGGTCGACGGCGCCGGCCGCACCGCCTACGTTCTGACCCTGCAGGCGCGCGAGCAGCACATTCGCCGCGAGAAAGCGACCTCGAACATCTGCACCAACCAGGCCCACTGCGCGCTGTGCGCGACGGTCTACCTGGCGGCGATGGGGAAGACCGGGCTGCGCGACTGCGCCGCGCTCAACGTCGCGCGAACGGCCGAGCTGCGCACGAAGACCGCCGCGCTCGAGGGCTTCTCGGCGCGCTTCGCCGCGCCGGTGTTCAACGAGGTCGTGATCCGCGTCCCGGGCCGCGCGGCCGACGTGCTGGCCGCCCTCGAAGCGCGGAAGATTCTCGGCGGGATCGCGCTCGGCCGCTGGTACCCCGAGCTCGACGACTGCATCCTCATGACGGCGACGGAGCTCACGACGAGCGCCGACGTCGACCGCCTCGTCACCGCCCTCTCGGAGATCCCGGTCCGTGCCGCTGCCCGCGTTTGATACCCCGCTCATCTTCGAGACCGGACAAGAGGGCCGCGCGAACTGCTACCTCCCGGCGGGCCCCGCGCTCGAGACGCTGCTCCCCAAGGATGCGCTGCGCGACGAGCTGCCGCTGCCGGACAACAGCGAGCTCGACGTCGTACGCCACTTCACGCGGCTCTCGCAGAAGACGTTCGGGATCGACACCGCGTTCTATCCGCTCGGGTCGTGCACGATGAAGTACAACCCGCGGATCAACGACGCGATGGCGAACGTCCCCGCGCTGCGCGACGCGCATCCGTTCGCGCCCGATCATGCCGCGCAAGGCCCGCTCGCCGTCATGTGGGAGCTCGAGCGCGCGCTGGCCTCGCTCTTCGGGATGGCGGCGTTCTCGCTGAACCCCGCCGCCGGCGCGCACGCCGAGCTCGCCGCACTCCTCATCGCCAAGGCGTACTTCAAGAAGAAGGGCGAGCCGCAGCGCAACGTGGTGATCGTCCCGGATACCGCGCACGGCACGAACCCGGCCTCCGCCGCGATGGTCGGCTTCAAGGTGCTCTCGCTCAAGTCGGACGCGCAGGGCCGCGTCGATCCCGACGAGATGCGCAAGGTCGCCGGACCGGACACCGCCGTCTGCATGATGACGAACCCTAACACCCTCGGGCTCTTCGAGCCGCGCATCCACGACGTCGCCGATGTCGTCCACGCGGCAGGCGGGCTGATGTACTACGACGGCGCGAACGCGAACGCGCTGATGGGCAACACGCGCCCGGGCGACATGGGCTTCGACCTGATGCACCTGAACCTGCACAAGACGTTCACGATCCCGCACGGCGGCGGCGGCGCGGGCGCCGGCCCCGTCGGCGTCGCGGCCCATCTCATCGGCTTCCTCCCGACCCCGGTCGTGCGCGCCTACGACGCCGCCGGGAAGGACGTCGACGCGGGCGGCTGGCGCGAGACCGCGGATCTCTCGTTCGCGCTCGACTTCGACCGGCCCGACTCGATCGGCCCGATGCGCTCCTTCTGGTCGAACTTCGCGCACATGGTGCGCGCGCTGGCGTACACCTACGCCAACGGCGCCGACGGACTCGAGACGGTATCGAAGCTGGCGGTGCTGAACGCGAACTACATCCGCGCCTCGATCAAGGACGTGATCGACATCCCGTACGACGAGATCAACCGCCACGAGTTCGTCGCGTCGGCGCAATCGCTCAAGCGCGAGACCGGTGTGCGCGCGCTCGATCTGGCGAAGGCGCTGCTCGACCGCGGCTACCACGCACCGACGGTGTACTTCCCGCTGATCGTCCCGGAGTGCCTGATGATCGAGCCGACCGAGACCGAGTCGAAGGAGACGCTCGACCAGTTCATCGCCGATTTCCGCGACATCATCGCGACCGCGAAGTCCGATCCCGAGAGGGTGCTCGAGACGCCGGTCAACACCGCGGTCGGGCGGATCGACGAGACCCGCGCCGCGCGTCAGCCCGACCTGCGCTGGAGGCCGGCCGCCGGGTCCACGGCCTGAGGCGCAAACCTTAACCCGCTCCTCGCGGAGAATCCGTAGATCGCGTCGTATGAGGGCCGCATGGCCAGGCGACCGACGCCGACCCTTACCGAGGCGGAGTACCGTCTCATGAACATCGTCTGGGACCTCGGCAGTGCGACGGTCTCGGAGGTTCATGCGCGCCTCGAAGACCGGCCGATCGCGTACACGACGGTCCTCTCGACGCTCACCATCCTCGAGCGCAAGGGCTACGTCCGCCACACGACCCGCGGCAAGGCCAACGTCTACAAGCCGCGCGTCGAGCGCGACGCGGCCCGCCGCACCGTCGTCGAGAACGTCCTGGCGACGTTCTTCGAGGGCTCGCCGCGGGCGCTGATGCTGAACCTGCTCGACTCCGAGCGGCTCAGCGCCGAGGAAGAACGCCGGCTGCGCACCCTCCTCGAGGGCGCCGGCTGAACCCGCAGACCGCGGCGTTGGCAGCGCTCGCCGCGCTGTTGGCCAGCGTCCCGCTCGCGTTCGGCGCGCTCGTCGCGGCGCGTCCGTTCGCGCGCGCCGCCGTGCGCTGCCGGGTCCTCACGGCGGGCTTCGCCGCCGCCGCGGCCGTCGGCCCGCTCGGATTCCTCATCGCGGCGCACCGCGAAGCGCCCCAAGCGCCGGGCGGCGCGCCTGCGCCCGCCTTCCTGACGCCGGCCGGGTTGCCGCTGCTCGCGCTCGCCGCCGGCATCGCCGCGCTGCTGATCCTGGAGCTGGTCTGCGACGTCGTCAAGTTGCGCCGCGTGAAGCGCGCCGCCGAGCCGCTCGGCTCGCTGGACGTCCGCCGCGCCCGGCTGGGGACCTCGCGGACCGTCGCGACGCCGACCGCGGTCGGCTACTTCCATCCCGCCGTGCTCCTCCCCGAGAACTTCCGCGCGCGGGTCGACGAGCGCGAGTGGGACGCGGTCGTGGCGCACGAATGCGCGCACCTCGCGCGGGGCGACGACTGGGCCAAGGCGCTGCAGAGCGCCGTCACGCGTCTGGGCTGGTGGCTCCCCGGCTTGTGGATCCTCGGGCGTGCCCTCGACCTCGAGCGCGAGCTCGCGAGCGACGAGCGTGCCGCCGGCGCGACCGGCGCTCGCCGCTACGCCGCGTGCCTGTTGCGGCTCGCGACCGACCGCTGCACCGGGACGCTCGCCCCGGCGTTCGGCGCACGCCGCTCGCACGTCGCGATTCGCGTCGAGCGCCTCCTCCGTCCCGTTCGCCCCGCAGCCCCCGTGCTGCGGGCGGCCGCCCTCGGTGCGTTCACCGCGGCCGCGCTGGCGATCGTCGCCGCCGCGGTCCTCATCGTCCCCGGCAGCGCCGCGCGGCGCGTCGCGGCGGTTCCGCAGGCCGGCACGACGGTGCCGGAAGCGACGCGAACGGCGACCCGGCCGCATCCCGCGGTCCGCGTCGCACTCGGCAAGCGCCGTCATGCGCCGCCGCCGCATCGCCGCGCCGCGACGACCCTGGCGTTCGTTCCGGCGGTCCGGAGCCGGCCGGCCGTGCCGGCGCCGCAGCGCGCCCCGTTCGCCCCTCTCGCGGCGCGGGCTTCGGCGCCGCGCCCGCCCGCGGCGCGTCCGCCGGCCGGCCGCAGCGCGGGCGCGGCGCCCGTCGTGATCGCCGCCGCGGGTCCGCTCCTCGGGCGCGCCTCCGCGGTTCGGGCCGATACGTCGCCCGCGGAGACGATCGCCTTCGTCGCGCCGGGCCGGCGCTGCCGCACCTGCTTCGGACCGCTCCGGTCGGCCGACGACGCCGTCTCGCTGCCGGTGCCGTCGCGCACCGTTTCGCCGGCCCTCCCGACGGCATCGATCGCGGCCGTGACGACCGAGCCGCAGCCCGCCGGAGCGGTCTCCGTGCATGCCGAGCTGATCTGGTTTCGGGCGACGACCCACGCGCTCATGATCCCGTACTAGGGGGCAAACCGGTCGGGGAGACGCTCGGTCCTTCTTGGGCCCGCGCGGTATACTGAGATCAACACCAGCCCGGACTTGCTCGGGCTGGAACTGTCTCCGGGAAACGACGATGCGGATCAAATACGAAGTTTCCGCCGGCGGGCTTGTGCTGCGGCGGAACGGCAACGGGCTGGACGCTTTGCTTATCGGGCGAGGCGAGCCGCGCGTGTGGTCGCTTCCGAAGGGTCACGTCGAGCCCCGTGAGACGCACGAGCAAGCCGCCCTGCGCGAAGTGCGCGAGGAGACCGGCTGCTGGGGAGAGATCCTCACCAAGCTCTCCGACATCTCGTACTGGTTCTTCCTGAACCGCGCCAAGCACAAGAAATCGGTCCATTTCTACTTGATGCGCTACCTTTCGGGCGACACCGCGAACCACGACCACGAGGTCGACGAGGCGCGCTGGTTCGAGATCAAGGCGGCCAAGAAAGCGCTCAAGTACGTCAACGAGAAGCGCTTGGTCGACCTCGGCCTGGAGTGGCTGGAGCGTGAAGGTTCCGGCGTATTCGAGCCCGAGGCGGTCCCGGCGGTTCAGTCGATGAGGGACACGACCGCATAAGCGTGCTCGACCCGACCGCTCAAGCCGCGGGTGCGCTCCGCGTCTCGCTCGACGTGTTCGACGGGCCGCTCGACCTGCTGCTGAACCTCGTCAAGGAACGCCAGCTCGACATCGCGACCGTCCCGCTCGCGCACGTCGCCGATCAGTACCTCGCGTACATCCAGGCGATGGAGGAGATCGACGTCGAGCTCGCCGCCGACTACCTCGTCGTCGCGGCGACGCTCGTCTTCCTCAAGTCGAAGGCGTTGCTGCCGCCGATCCCGCTCGAGCTCGCCGGCGATCCCGACGAGTCCGCCGAGGCGGTCGAAGCCCGGCTGCGCGAGCGGCTCATCGCCTATTCGAAGTACCGCGATGCAGGCCAAGATCTGCGGGCGCGGGCCGCCGAGGCATCGGCCTACTACCTGCGTGCCGACGGCGGCGACCCGACCGAGGACTTCGTCCAGCGCTACCGGATCGACGCCGTCAAGCTGGCCGGCGCCCTCGCGGCCGCGCTCCGCTCGGCGAAGCCGGAGAAGCGCACCATCGTCCGCGAACGGGTCTCGCTCAACGAGCAGATGGACCTGGTCGCCCGCGTCGTCCGCCGCCAGGGGAAGGCCTCGTTCTTCGGGCTGTGCGAGGGGCTCGACCGCGTCGCGATCATCGTCACCTTCCTCGCCGTCCTCGAGCTCGTCCGCCGCGCCCGCATCCGGGTGGCGCAGGACGAGGCGTTCGGAGACATCGAGCTCCTCCCCGTCCCCGAAGAGACCCATGCAGCCTGAACTCGTCGACACCGGCCATCTCCAGCGCACGATCGAGGCGCTGCTCTTCGTCGCCTCGGAGGCGCTCTCGATCAAGGAGCTCGCCAAGCTGACGGGCGCGGAGCAGAGCGACGTCACCGTCGCGCTCCAGAAGATCGACGAGGAGTTCGCGCAGCGCGGGATCGTGCTGCGCGAGATCGCGGGCGGCTACCGCTTCGCAAGCTCGCCGGAGGCTCGCGAAGCCGTCGAAGCGTACCTGCTGCCGCCGAAGACCAATCTCTCCCCGGCGGCCCTCGAGACGCTCGCGATCGTCGCCTACACGCAGCCGTGCACGAAGGGCGAGATCGAAGAGATCCGCGGGGTCTCGGCCGATTCGGTGATCGCGACCCTGCTCGACCGGCGCTTCATCGCCGAGTCGGGGCGCAAGGAGTCGCCCGGGCGGCCGATGCTCTACAAGACGACCGCCGACTTCCTCGAAGCGTTCGGCCTGCGGCAGCTCGACGATCTGCCGCCGGTCGAGTTCGAGAGCGGGATGCCGGTCGAGCTGGCGCTTCCCATCCCGACGGTCCCGGCCTCGCAGGAAACCCCTGCGGGCGATGACCGGGTTCTGGAAGCCGATACGACAGAGTCCGAGACGGACGAACAGAACAGCCGAGCGCCGGTCGAGACGACCGCCGCGACACCAGAAACGGAGCCAACGCCATCAGCGGTCTAGCCGCAACCGAGAGTCTCGTCCCCGCCGACGTGTGGGCGACGATCGACCAGAACTGCCAGCGCGTCGCGCTGATCCACGAGCTCATCCAGCCGGGCGAGGACTTCCGGCTCACCGACGACCAGCGCAAAGCGGTCGAGACCATCACCGCCGCGCTCGACGACGGCGCCTTCGAGTTTCTCCTCAAGGCGCCGACCGGATCGGGGAAGACCGAGGTGATGCTCCGCGTCGCCGTCGACACGATCCTCGCGACGGGCGGCTACGTGGTCATCCTGGCGCCGACGCGCGATCTGATCCGTCAGCACGTCACCTATTTCACCGAGCGGCTCGAAGGGACGGGGATCGGCGTCGGTCAGATCCACGGCGGCGCCGCGCCGGCCGAGCGCCGCGCGGTGGAGACCGGGATCGAGAACGGGACGATCCACGTCGTCGTCGGCTCGGCGATGATGCTCACCATCGACCGCCACTGGGAGATCATCGACAAGAGCGATCTGCTCTTCGTCGACGACGTCAACGCGTTCGACGAGCGCGAGCACTTGCGGTTGCTCGAAGAGCTCGACTGCCCGATGCTCTTCGCCAGCGCGACGCCTGACGAGCTACGCCGCTTCCTCGACCGCATCGGCGCGATGGACAACGTCGTGTCGATGAAGAAGATGCCGTTCGACGTGCTTCCGACGAAGGTGCACAAGGTCGAAGGCGTCTGGGGTGAACCGCCCGCCGAGCAGCTCTCGCGCGCCGACGGCCTGATCAAGGAGCACATCGCCCGCGGTTCGCGCGTCTTCGTCATCGGCCGCACGCGCGGCGACGTCCCGCGTCTCGCCGAGCGCCTCGAGCAGACGTACGGCATCGACGTGCAGCAGCTTCGCGGCGACATGGTCGATACGCAGGAGCAGGGCCGCCGCCACCGGCGCAAGGGCGTCAAGGTGAACGAGGTCGGGACGCGCGTCGAGATGATGAACAAGTTCCGCGCGCAGGCGCCCGCGGTGCTCGCCGCGACCAACCTCGTCGGGAGCGGGATCGACATCCCCGCCGCCGACTTGATCGTGATC
>DASWSC010000002.1:0-3591 GCA_036402855.1 Candidatus Elarobacter sp.
TGCGTTCCAGCCGCCCGCCCGCTTCTGGCCCGATGTGCCGCGCATCGTCGCCGGGCGAGACGTGCTCGGCGGCGGAAGCTGGTTCGGCGTGAACGACGACGGCGTCGCGGTGACGATCGTGAACGGGATGGACCGGCTCGGTCCGGTCCCCGGAAAGTCCAGCCGCGGCGAGCTCGTGCTGCGAGCGCTGCGCGAGCCCGACGCGCTCGCGGCGGCGCGCGCCGCCGGCGACCTCCCCGCGGACCGGTACCGCGGCTTCACGTTGCTCGCCGCCGACCGCGGCGCCGCGTACGCCGTGACGAGCGACGAATCGGCGATCACGGTGACGCCGCTCGCGCCGGGACACCACATGATCACGCCCGACGGATGCGACGTCGCCTGGTCGCCGCGTTTCGCCGCGCACTTCGCGGCGTTCCGCGACGCCGCGCCGCCCGATCCCGCGCGCGGCGACTGGCGCGCGTGGAGCGAGCTGCTCCGCCGCGCCGACCTCGACGATCCGCATCGCGCGATGACCGTCGTGACCGCCGAACGGTTCGGCACCGTCTGCAGCACGCTGCTCGCGCTGCCGGCGCAACGCTCCGCGCCGCCGGTGATGCTGTTCGCGGACGGCGCGCCGACCGGCGCTCCGTACGAGCGGATCGATCTGTCGCCGCATCAGGCGACCGCCGCTGAAAGCCGCTGAGCGTGCGATTCCGGAGCATGAACGAGGCGGACGTCGCCGGCAAGCGCGTCCTGCTGCGTGAAGACCTCAACGTCCCGATGAAGGACGGCGCGATCGCCGACGAGACGCGGATCACCGCGGCGCTCCCCACGCTGCGAGCGCTCCGCGAGCGCGGCGCGAAGACGGTCATCCTCTCGCATCTCGGGCGGCCCGACGGAAAACCGAGCCCGAAGTACTCGCTGCGGCCGCTCGCCGCCCGGCTCGGCGAACTGTTGGGCACGCCGGTCGCGTTCGTCGAGGACTGCGTCGGGGAGGCCGCAATCGCCGCCTCGCGCGCGGTGCCGAACGGCGGCTTCGCGCTGTTCGAGAACGTCCGGTTTCATCGCGAGGAAGAGGCGAACGATCCGGGGTTCGCGCGCGAGCTCGCGGCCTCGGGCGACGTCTACGTCAACGACGCGTTCGGCACCGCGCACCGCGCGCACGCCTCGACCGCGGGCGTCGCGGCATACCTGCCCGCGTACGCGGGACTCCTCATGGAAGCCGAGCTCGCCGCGCTGACGCGGCTCACCGAGCACCCCGAGCATCCGTTCGTGTGCGCGATCGGCGGCGCGAAAGTCGTCGACAAGGTCGGCGTATTCGAGAACCTGCTGGCGAAGGTCGACGCGTTCGTGATCGGCGGCGGGATGGCGAACACGTTCCTCGCCGCGCAAGGGATCGAGGTCGGCGCGTCGCTGCGCGACCCCGATCTCGTCCCGGCGCAGCGGATCATCGCGATGTCGCTCGCGAAGGGCGTGACGCTGCACCTCCCTACCGATGCCGTCGTCGCCGACGCGTTCGACGCCGACGACTCGGCGCGCACCGTTCCGCTGAGCGAGGTCGGCCGGGGGATGATCCTCGACATCGGTCCGGAGACGGCGCGCGCGTACGCCGCGGTGCTGCGCGACGCGCGCACGATCGTCTTCAACGGCCCGATGGGGGTCTACGAGAAGCCGGCGTACCGCGAAGGGACGCGCGTCGTCGGCGAGGCGATCGCCGTCGCGACGCGGCATGGCGCGACCAGCGTCGTCGGCGGCGGGGACGCGGCGGCGGCGGCGCACGAGCTCGGGTTCGCCGGCGCGATGACGCACGTCTCGACCGGCGGCGGCGCAACACTCGAGTTCCTCGAAGGCAAGACGCTGCCCGGCGTGGCGGCGCTCGAGCGATGAGCCGGGCGCGACGCCCGCTGATCGCGGGCAACTGGAAGATGCACAAGACGATCGCGCAGGCCCGCGCGTTCATCGCGCACCTGCGCGCGCACGACCTCCCGCTCGACGACGTCGACGCGGTGATCTGCCCGCCGTTCACCGCGCTCTGCGCCGTGAGCGAGGAGCTCGGCGATTCGCGGCTCGGGCTCGGCGCGCAGAACGTCTGCTGGGCCGAGGAGGGCGCCTTCACCGGCGAGATCTCGGCGCCGATGCTGCTCGAGTGCGGCGTCCGGTGGGTGGTGATCGGGCACTCGGAGCGGCGCGCGCTCTTCGGCGAGCTCGACCACCGCGTGAACGAGAAGGTGCACGCCGCGCTGCTGCACGGCATCACGCCGATCGTCGCGGTCGGCGAGACGGCCGCCGAGCGCGCCCTGGGAGAGACGCGCGAGAAGGTGCTGGCCCAGGTGCGCGCCGCGTTCGGCGGCATCCCGCCCCGCGAGATCGCGCGCTGCGTCGTCGCGTACGAGCCGATCTGGGCGATCGGAACCGGCAACGCGTGCCTGCCCGACGACGCCGACGACGTGATGGCGGAGATTCGTGGCGCGGTCGAGGGGATCGAGTCGTGCCGCGTGCTCTACGGCGGCAGCATGACGGCGCACAACGCCGCGGACTTCCTGCGCCGTCCGAACATCGACGGCGGACTGGCCGGCGGTGCCAGCCTCGACCCCGACTCGTTCGCCGCGCTGCTCGACGCCGCGCGCGCCGGAGCGCTCGCGTGAGCCGCCGGCGCCCGTTCGTCCTCGCGATCCTCGACGGCTGGGGGACGACCGACGAGCTGCGCGGCAACGCGATCCGCGCCGCCGACCTGCCGAACTGGACGCGCATCGTGGAGCGCTATCCGAACACGCTGCTCGAAGCGAGCGGCGAAGCCGTCGGCCTGCCGCCCGGCGTGATGGGGAACAGCGAGGTCGGCCACATCAACATCGGGAGCGGCCGGGTGGTTCCGCAAGGCGTCGTCGTGATCGACGAGGAGATCGCGAGCGGATCGTTCGGCCGCAACGCGACGCTGCGCGCGTGCATCGAGCACGCGCAGAAGCGCGGCGGCACGATCCACCTGCTCGGGCTCATCTCCGACGGCAAAGTGCACAGCTCGCTCGACCACGTCGAGGCGCTGATCGACGTGATCGCCGAAGCGGGGGTCGCGCTCGCGATCGACGCCTTCCTCGACGGCCGCGACACGCCGCCGTCGTCGGCCGGGACCTACCTCGCGCGGGTCGAGCGGCACCTCGCGTTTCGCGACCGGAGCGGCGCGATCGCGACCGTCTCGGGCCGTTACTACGCGATGGACCGCGACAAGCGCTGGGACCGCACGCGCAAGGCGTACGACGCGCTCGCGAACGGCCAGGCCGCGCACCGCTTTCCCACCGCGCTCGACGCGCTAAAAGCGGCGTACGACCGCGGTGAGACCGACGAGTTCGTGGTGCCTTCGATCACCGGCGAGCCGCGCCCCGTGAACGACGGCGACGCGTGCATCTTCTTCAACTTCCGGCCCGACCGCGCGCGCCAGCTAACCCTTGCGTTCGGCGATCCGAAGTTCGACCATTTCCCGGTCCGCCGCTATACGGATCTGCTGTTCGCGACGATGACGCGCTACGAAGAGAACTTCCCGAACCCGGTACTGTTCGGCCCGCGCCCGCAGTACCACGTCTTCGGCGAGATCGTCGCGGATGCCGGGCTGACGCAGCT
>DASWSC010000003.1:0-3107 GCA_036402855.1 Candidatus Elarobacter sp.
ACATAGAACCCGTCCGCCGGCAAGTCGCCCGGCAGCGTCCCCGCGCCCAGCAGGCGGACGTTGTCGCGCCTCGCGCGCTCCACGAAGCCGCTCACGCGCGCGAACTGCGAGCGATTGATCAGCGGCCCGACGTCCGGATCGTCCGCCGGCAGACCCACGCGCAGGTGCGCGAACGCCTCCGCGACGCGCGCGCCGACGCCCTCGAACGCGGACGCCTCGATCAGCACGCGGCTTCCGGCCGAGCACGTCTGCCCTGCGTTCTGCACGATCGCTTTCACGATCGCGGGAACCGCGGCGTCGAGATCCGCATCGGCGAACACGACCTGCGCCGACTTCCCGCCCAGCTCGAGGATGCAGCGCGCGTGGTGCTGCGCCGCGGCCGTCTGTACGAGCGTGCCGACCTCCGGCGAGCCGATGAAGTCGATCACGTCGACACCCGGGTGCGCCGCGAGCGCCGCGCCCGCCGTCTCGCCGAGCCCGGTCACCACGTTGATCGCGCCGGCGGGAAACCCGACTTCGGCAGCCAGCTTCGCCAGCTCGATCACCGATTGCGACGCATCTTCCGACGGCTTGATCACCGTCGCGTTCCCGACCGCGAGCGACGGCGCGAGCGAGCGCGCGAACATCTGCGCCGGGTAGTTCCACGGAATGATGTGCCCGCTCACGCCGGCCGGGACGCGCAGCACCTGCACCGCGTAGCCGGGCAGATACGGGATCGTCTCGCCGTGCAGCTTGTCGGCGCCGCCGGCGTAGAACTCGAAGTAGCGCACGGCCGCGGCGATGTCGGCGCGCGCCTGCGAGATCGGCTTGCCCGTGTCTGCGCACTCGACGCGCGCGAGCCGCTCGGCGTGCTCCGCGATCGCGTCGCTCATCCGCCGCAGCAGCCGCCCGCGGTCGGCGGCCGGGAGCCGTCCCCATGCGCCTTCGGAGGCGGCAACGGCGCTGCGAACCGCTACGTCTACATCGGTCGCGTCGCCCGCGGAGATCGGGCCGGTCGGTCGGCCGGTCGCAGGATCGACGACCGGGAGGGTCTCGCCGGAGCTCGCCTCCGCGAAACGGCCGTCGGCGAAGATGGTCATGGCGGTCCTTGATGCGATCATCGGGGTGCCTCCTGAACAACACCCCTTCACCGGGGCGTAACGGAACTCATATCATGCGACAGCGAAACGACAGAACGGCTGTTATGATGGCGTCATGAACGTCTTCGACAAAGCCGCGTTGCTCGCGGCATTCATCGCGAGCACGACCGCGCTCTCCCTCACCGCTCGTGAGACCGCGAGCGGCGCACCCGGAACCGGCGTAGCGGACAAAGCCCTCAAGACGCCGCCGCCGGTCTGCTGCTCCTGGAAAAGCGAGCCGCTCGTTACGAACGCCGCATGGACCGTGAAGCCCCCGACTGGGCCTGAAGTCCAAGCCGTGCCGACCGTTTTCGCCTACCAGGGCTGGGCGGTTCAGATGCCGGGATCGCATTGGATCGGACCGGACATGTACTCGAGCGCGAGCTCGAGGCCGGTTGGACACTACATCTACTCATATCACTTTTGTCTATGCAGTGTCCCCGCGGGATATTGGGCAGCCCCGAGCCTTTCGATGAAAGTCCTCTCGGACAACGAGTTCACCGCGACGCTCAACGGCACCGCCATCCCGAACGGTTCGTCGCCGTGGTCACCGACGTTTCAAGTGCCGACGCTCGTCACGAGCGTGCCTCCGGCGGCCTTTCATCCCGGCGACAATCTGTTGCGAATCGATGTCTACAACTCGGCCGGAATGACGGGCCTCGACGTGCTGGGGTCGATCACCGGTTATTTCTGGAGCGTTCCGAATGCGAGCTGCCCGGGCCAGCCTTCGTAGTCCCGGTGTGACCCCAGGGCCCTGCGCGGCGCAGGCGGCTCCGAGGAGATGTGCGGCCGCGTCAAAGAACCTCGCGGCCATGGCGACGACGATCTTCCGCGCGCGGCGCATCGTCACGATGAGCGAGGACGAACCGGAAGCGTTTGCCGTCAGCGGCGAGACGGTCGCCGCGACCGGGACGCTGTCCGCGCTGCGCGAGCGCTTCGCGGACGCCGAGGTCGTCGACGCGGGCGACGGCGTGATCGTCCCGGGCTTCAACGACGCGCACGCGCATCTCGCCGTCGCCGCCGAGGACATGCTGCACCTCGATCTCTCCATCGATGCGGTCTCTTCGCTGGCGGAGATCGCGGCGAAGCTCCGGGAACAGCTCGTCCACACGCCGCCCGGCGGCTGGATTCGCGGCAGCCGTTACGACGACGCGAAGATGGCCGAAGGCCGCGTGCTGACGCGCGGCGATCTCGATGCGATCAGCCGCGAGCACCCGATCATGGTGCTGCACGTCGCCGGCCACTGGGGCGTCGTCAACTCGAAGGCGCTCGAGCTCGGCGGAATCGACGAAGCGTCGGAAGAGCCGCCCGGCGGCAAGTTCGGCCGCGACGGAAGCGGACGTCTCAACGGCATCCTGTTCGAGACGGCGATCTTCGACTTCGCCTACCCGCAGGCGACGCGCCGCGCGAGCACCGTCGCCCCGGCCGCGACGCCCGAAGACCGCCGGCGCGGGCTGCGTCTTGCGATGCGCACGTTCCACGCGGCCGGGATCACCTCGCTGACCGACGCGATGATCGGACCGGCGGACATCGATCTGCTCGAGGAGTCGCGCCGGCGCGGCGAGCTCACCATGCGCGTCAACATGCTGCTGCACTTCGAGCACTACGATCTGCTCGCGAAGCGCGGCGTGCGCACGGGCGACGGCGACACACGGCTGCGCTTCGGCGGCGTGAAGACGTTCGTCGACGGCGCGATCGGCGGCCGCACCTGCCTGATGGAACAGCCGTTCGAGGGCACGACCGACGATTTCGGGATGCAGACGCAGTCGGACGGCGTGCTGCGCGACGTCGTGCGCCGCGGCCAGCTCGACGGCAACCGCATCTGCGTCCACGCCAACGGCGACCGCGCGATCCGCAAGCTGCTCGGCTTCTTCGAGGCCGCGCACGACGAGCGCCCGGACGCCACGCTGCGCCACCGCATCGAGCACTGCAGCATCGTCAACGACGAGATCCTGACGCGCATGAAGCGGCTCGGCGCGATCGCCGCGC
>DASWSC010000004.1:0-15257 GCA_036402855.1 Candidatus Elarobacter sp.
CCGCGACTTCGGCGAGGACCGCAACTACTCGGAAGAGATCGCGGGCAAGATCGACGTCGAGGTTCGCCGCATCATCGACACCTGCTACGCCGACGCGCGCAAGATCCTCGAGGTCAACTGGGACAAGGTCGAGCGGATGGCCAACTCGCTGCTCGAGCACGAGACCGTCGAGACCGAGGAAGTCCTCGCGATCATGGGCGGGAAGCCGTGGCCGCCGCCGGGCAAGGCCGCCGACGTCCCGGTCGACGTGCCGGTCGCGGCGGCGGCACCGCCGGGTGCCGACGCACGGCCGGAGCGCCCGAAGCGCTTCCCGCCGACCATCTCGCCGGAGCCCGCGTGAGCGGAGCCGGACGAACCCTGAGGGCCGCGATCACCGCGGCCCTTTTCGTCTGTGCCGCAGCCGGGGGCGCGCTCGCGCGCACCGCGGCCTCGCCCGCCCCGGAGGGGGTGCTCCCGAACGGGGTCCACTTCCAGTTCCGGCCCGACCCGGCACAGCCGGCCGCGGCGGTCGCGCTCTGGTACCGCGCCCCGGCCGCCGGCTTCGACGGAGCACGGACCCCCGGTCTCTCGCGGCTCGCCGCGGCGACCGTCGCCGCGTCGGCGCCGATCACCGGCGTCTCGCTGGTGCAGCTCGTCGAGCGCTGGGGCGGACGGCTCTCGGTCGCCGCGTATCCCGACAGCGTCTCGGTGACCGCGCTGGTCCCGCCGGAGCACGCGGCCCAGACGGTCCGTGCGATGACCGGCGATTTCTTCGCCCCGGTCGTCGCCGCCGGAGGCTTTCAGCTCGCGCAGCGGGATGCCGGCGAAGACGCCGTGTACCGCTCGTTCGGTGCCGAAGCGATCGAAGACGCGCTCGGGGCGTCGCTCTTCGCGGACGGCCCGCTGCACGACGGCACGCTCGGGACCGTCGAAGGGATCGGCGCGGTGAAGCTGGAGCGCGTGCGCGCCTTCGCCGACCGCGCGTTCCGCCCGTCGAACGCCATTCTCGTCCTCGCCGGAAAGGTCGACGGCGACGCGCTGAACGCGGTCGCGAGCCGTGCCGCCGCGAAACCGTCGTCGCCGGAAGACCCGGCCGCCCAGACCGCGCGCCCGTCGCCGGCGCCGCTGCGCCGCGAAGGGAACATCGTGGGGACGGGTCTGGGCTGGGTGGGCCCGCCGATCGCTGCCGAAGCGGAGGCGACCGCGCTGGACTTCCTCGCCGACGCGCTCTTCGCGCCGCGCACCGGGCTCGTGCAGAAGTCGCTGGCGGCTCGCAAAGCCTCCGCGACCGGGCGCTTCGTCACGTACCGCAACCCCGGCGTCTTCCTCGTGACGATCAGCGGCGACGACGCGGCCGCGGCGCGGCCGATCGTCGACAAGGCGATCGCCGACGCGGCGAAGCCGATGGCGGCCGCGGCGTTCGAGGCGGCCCGCGCCGGCTTCGTCTACCGCGTCCTGAGCGACATGGAGACGCCCTCGTCGCAGTCCGAGATCTTCGGCTGGTACGCGGTCGAGGGCGCCCCGGACTACGCGCCGGCGGGCGGGAGCTCGGCGCGCTATTTCAACCTCGTCGGCCAGCTCACGCCGGCGAGCGTCGCGCAGGTCGCGGCGAAGTACCTCGGCGGCGCCCCGGGCGTGGTGACCTTCGCGAAGCCGGCTCCGAAGAAGAAAGGGACCGCGGCGTGATGCACGCCGCCGTCCTGGGCCTGGCGTTGGCGGCGCTTACCGCGCAGGCGGCCGGCGTTCCGGCCGGGGCGGCGGCCCGCCCGACCGAGGCCCTCGACGTCTCGGGCGTCCACGGATACGTCCGGCCCGACGGCGGTGCAGCCTTGGCGGGCGTCGAGCTGATCGTCCGCGCCGGCCTCGACCGGCAGACGGCGTCGCAGAACGGCCTCGCCGCGCTGGTCGCCGAGTCGGTCCTGCGCACGCCGGCCGGGACGCCGGCGCTCCCGCTCGCCGACGCGGTCGACGCGCGCGGGGCCTCGATCGGCTACGCGCTCGGCGCGCAGAGCGTCCGCTTCTACCTGGAGGGGCCGCCCGCGGCGGTCGCCGCGGCGGCTCCACTGGTCGCCGCCGCGCTCGCCGCGCCGTCGTTCGAGCCGGCGACGCTGACCGCCGCGCGCGCCTCGCTCGGCGAGCGGATCGCCGACGAAGACGAGGACGCGCGGCTGGTCGGCCGCGCGATGCTGCGGGCGTCGTTCTACCGCGGCGGCGCCGGCCTTCCGGCGTTCGGAAACGCGACCTCGCTGGCCGCGATCGTGCCGGCCGACGCCAAGGCGTTCCACGACCGCTGGTATGTCCGGGGCGGCGCCGCGGTCGCCGCGGTCGGCCGCACCGGCGACGAGACCGCCGCCGCGAGCCGCACCCTGGCCGCCGCCCTCGCTGAAGGGAGCGCGCCGCAGGCCGCGCTCGCCGTCCGGCCGCCGGGCACGACGCCGAAGCGCATCGTCACGCACCGCGATCTCGTCGCGCCGTACGTCGTCGTCGGGTTCGCCGCGCCGTCGCTCGCCGAGCGCGACTTCGCGCCCGCGCTGGTCATGCGCGCGCTCCTGACCGCCGTCTTCGACCGCCCGGCCGCGACCTCGAAACCGCCCGCCTTCCGGGACGGCGGGACGATCTACGGCTACGACGTCGCGCCTGGGCAGATGATGGTCTGGATCAACGGCGCGCGGCTCGAACCGCAGACGGGGCTCGCCGCGCTGAGCGCCGTCGTCCAAACCGCGGCCGCGAAGCCGCTGAGCGCGGCGGTCCTCGGCCGGTTCAAGGAGACCGCGCGCGGCGAGTGGACGCTGGAGACCGTCTCGCTCGACGAGCGCGCCCGCGCGATCGCCGACGCGGTGACGCACGGTCTCCCGCCCGACGCCGCCGACGACGTGCGCGCGGCGATCGGCCGCGTGACCGCCTCGGACCTGCAGCGCGTCGCGAAGAAGTACTTCCAGAAGTTCGACGTCGCGCTGATCCTGCCGCGCAGCCAAAACTGAGCGCGCCCGCCGCGCGGCGAAGCGCCGCTCGGATCGCATGAAGACGGCGCTCGTTCACGACTACCTCAACCAGCGCGGCGGCGCCGAGCGCGTCTTCGCGCACTTCGTGCGCGCCTGGCCCGATGCGCCCGTCTACACTGCGCTCTACGACGAACGCGCCGCCGGCGATCTGGTCCCCAAAGACCGCGTGCGAACCTCGTTCCTGCAGAAGTTTCCGCTGCGCGACCGCCTGTTCCGCGCCTACGCGCCGCTCTACCCGCGCGCGATCGAGTCGCTCGATCTTCGCGCCTACGATGTGATCGTCTCATCGACGACCGCCTGGGCGAAGGGCGTCCTCGTCCGCCCCGACGCGACCCATGTCTGCTACGTCAACACGGTCTCGCGCTTCGTCTTCGACGAGGCGCGCTACGTCGGCGGCTTCGGGCTGAGCGCGCTCGCGCGCCCGTTCATCCGCCGCCTCGCCGCATGGGACGTGCGCGCCGCGCAGCGTCCCACGCGGTTGATCGCCAACTCGCGCAACGTCGCGGCGCGCATCGCGCGCTGGTACGGGCGCGACGCCGACGTGCTCGCCTGCCCGGTCGACGTCGACCGCTTCACGATCGGCCCCGGAGACGGCGACTACTTCGTCGTCGTCTCGCGCCTGTTGCGGTACAAGCGCATCGATCTCGCGATCGCCGCGAGCGCGCTCGCCGGCGTCCCGCTCCGCATCATCGGAGCCGGCCCGGACGAACGCCGCTTGAAAGCGCTCGCGCGCGGCACGCGAACGACGTTCCACGGCAGCGTCGACGACGCCGCCCGCAACGCGGTGCTCGGCAACGCGCGCGCCGCCATCCTCCCCGGCGAAGAAGACTTCGGCCTGGTCCCGCTCGAAGCCGCCGCCGCCGGCCGCCCGACGATCGCGTACGCCGCAGGCGGAGCCCTCGAAACGATCGTCCCGAACGAAACCGGCACCTTCTTCCAAGACCCGAACCCCGAATCGCTCGCCGCCGCGATCCGCAGCTTCGACCCGACGCGCTACGACCCGCCGAGCCTCCGCACGCACGCCGAACGCTACCGGCCCGAACGCTTCATCGAACGGCTGCGCGCGCTCGTCGACGAAACGCTGGCCGCCCGCAACGCGCCGCGCCCCGAGCCCACGCCCGCGCGATGAACGGAGCCGCGATCCGCCCGACCCGCGCGGTGCTCGTCGCCGCCGCACTCTTCGCGCTGATGTATATCGCGCTCGACCTCAACAAGCTCTACGCGCTGCGCTACGGCGCCGATACCGGGACGTTCGTGCAGTTCCTCGCGAACGAAGTGCACGGCCGAGGCTCCTGGAACAACGCCGAGTACCGCCCGCACCTCCAAGTGCACGACAGCTGGGTTCTGCTCGCGCTCGTCCCGCTGATGGCCGCGTTCCCGTACGCGCAAACGCTCCTGATCGTCCAAGTCCTCGCGATCGCCGCCGCCGCGCTCGCGATCTACGCCTTCGCCCGATCGTGCGCCGCAACCGAACGCAACGCCACGATCGTCGCCGTCGCATACCTGATCTCGCCGTCCGCGCAGGGGATCGCCTACGGCAATTTCTTGGAGAACGTCTTCGTCCCGCTGCTCGCCGCGCTCGGCGCGCTTGCCGTCCGCCGGCGAGCCGTCGTCCCCGCCCTCCTCGTCGCGCAACTCCTGCTCGGCCTCAAAGAAGACGAAGCGCTCTTCCTCACATGGTTCGGCCTCGCATGCGCGCTCTGGTGGGACCGCCGGATCGGCATCGCGATGACGTCGCTCGCCGTCGTCAACGGCGCAGCGTTCGCGATCTACGAGCGCGTCACGAACGCCCACCCCTCACTCCCCGGCTACGCGTTCCACATCGACGACCCGCTCCTGAAACTCGCCTTTTTCGCCGCGATACTCGCCCCGTACGCCTTCACCCCGCTGCTGCTCCGCTGGAACGTCCTGCTCGCCGCCCCGCTCGTCGCCGAGCTCACGTTCAACCGCCCGTGGGCCTATCCCATCGCGCGCATCGGCACGCACTGGACCGCACCCCTCGTCGCCGCGACGACCATCGCCGCCGCCTACGCCGTCGCCAAACACCCGCGCACCGCAACGCCGATCCTCGCCTGCGCGATCCTCTGCGCCCTCTTCCTCAACGACACCGTCCTCAAGATCGGCCGCTACCCCTACGTGATCGATCGAACCGCCTACGAACACGCCGCCGCCCTACGCAACTCCCCCGACGACGTCGTGATCCGCCGCCCCCAAGAAGGCGCCTACGCCGCCGCCGCATCCAACCCCCACGTCTTCCTCGCAAAATACGACCCGCACGAATCCGGCTATTGCCCCGCCTACAACAAAAACGCCGAAGCCTTCCTCGCCTCCCTCCACCTCACGCAATGGCCCGCGAACACCACCCTATGCGGCGGAGTCCCCATTACAAAGGAAATGCGCTAGCCTCCGTCCGGCGCGACCATCGTGCCGCGGGCGGCGCGCGACCATCGTGCCGCGGGCGGCGCGCACACATTCGTGTGGCAGGGTGCCGGCCACACGGATGCGTGCGCGCCACCCGCCAGCCACCACCCCCAACAAAGCGCGCAAACGACACCTGTCACCCCTGATGAAACCCCACCACCTGCACGACGGTGAGCAAGTTGAACACCGCATGCGTAATCATCGAAGCGACCAACGACCCCGTCCGGTAGTACACGAGCGCCAGCACCACGCCGGTCGCCGCGAGCGGGATGATCACGCCGCCGTTCCCCGGCAGGTAGTGGATCCCGCCGAACACCAGCGCGGACAGTAGGACCGCCGCCCACACCGGAACGTAGCGAAGAAGCGCGTTGAAGACGAAACCGCGGAAGACGATCTCTTCGAAGAACGGCGCCGCGACGCAGGCGAGGAAGACGATCGCGAAGACGACGGAGCCGTGCGCTGCGCGGAGCTGGTGCACCTGGACCTCGTCGGCTTTGAGGTGGAACACGTACTCCTGGACGATCCCGGTCGCCGTTCCGATCAGCGCCATCGCGAGCGCGCCGACGATCCCCCACCCGATGTCGCTCCAGCGCGGACGACGGAGACCGAGCGCGGAGAGCGGCCGCTGCGCGATCGCAGGAAGAAACAGCGCGATGACGCCGAGCGAGACGCCGTACGCGATGAACTGCCCGAAGATCGCGGCCCAGGTCAGGCCCTTGAGCTGCTCGATCCCGACGAGTCTGAAGGCGTAGAGCACCGCGAAGAACATCGTCGGCGGAACGAAGACCGTGAAGAACAGCAGCGCGGCGAAGCCGAGTGAGGCCCACCAGCGGAAGGCGTCAGGCGGCCAGAGCGTCGGCGAGAGCGGCGAACGTTCGGAGGTCGAGGTCTTCACCACGGACTTCGGGCTTGAGGGCGAGTGAGGCGATCGCCGCGACGATGCGGTCGCGCGGGAGGTCCAGGGCGAGCGTAAGCGAGTTCGCCAAGGTCTTGCGGCGGTACGCGAACGCGGCGCGGACGACCTGTTCGAACCAGGTGCGATCGCGCACGGCGGCGGCAGGCTGCTCGAGCCGGTGCAGCACGACGACGGTGGAGTCGACGCCGGGCCGCGGATAGAACGCGGTGGGCGGCACTTTGAGGGCGCGCTCGGTCCGCATCGTCAGACCGATCGCGATCGTGAGGCTGCCGTACTGGGCCGTGCCCGGCTTGGCCAAGAGACGGTCGGCGACGTCTTTCTGAATCATCGCCACGATGCGCTCGGGCGGGCGCGGGAGCGCGGCGAGGCGCGTG
Source organism: Candidatus Elarobacter sp. (assembly GCA_036402855.1). Lineage (GTDB taxonomy): Bacteria > Vulcanimicrobiota > Vulcanimicrobiia > Vulcanimicrobiales > Vulcanimicrobiaceae > Vulcanimicrobium. The sequence continues at coordinate 6,693 of DASWSC010000004.1, forward strand.
AGAAGCGGCGTCCCGACGTTGTACGGCAAGTTCCCGGCGACGCGCCAGTCGCGCTCGCCCGCCCAGGCGGTGTAGTCGAAGCTGAGCGCGTCGGCCTCGCGGAGATCGACGCCGCGCAGGTCGTCGCGGTCGCGCAGGATCTCGACCATGCGCGGATCGACGTCGAACGCGGTCACGTCGGCGCCGAGCGCCGCCAGGGCGGCGGTGAGCGCACCGGTGCCGGGGCCGATCTCGAGCACCCGTTCGCCCGGCGCGTCGACCGCGAGGCGCGCGATCCGTGCGGCGGTCCCGCCGTCCATCAGGAAGTGCTGGCCGAGCCGCTTCTGGGGACGAATTCCGCGCGCGCCGAGGAGCGCGCGCGGGTGCGTCTTCGGGTCGGCTATTTGATCAAGTACACGGTGACCGAACGGCGGCCGAACCGGTACGCCTGCGCGTTGGAGTTGAACCCGAGGTCGATCCGGTTGCCGCGGATCGCCCCGCCGGTGTCGCCGGCGACGGCATGGCCGTAGCCGGGGATGTACATGCGGGTGCCGAGCGGGATCACGCGCGGGTCGACGGCGACGACGCCGTGCCCGGCCGGCCGTCCGCTCGCGGTCGTACCGCTGCATCCTCCGCAGCCCGCGGTGTACGCGGTCGCGACCATCGAAAGCGCCGAGCTCGCCAGCCGCAGCGTCCCCTCGATGCCGCGCTGCGCGAGGGCCGAGAGCGCAGTGTACTCGCCGATCCCTTCGGCGACGATGCGGCTGCGCGGCGCGCGGATGACGCGCGAGACGAGCTGCGTGCGGCGGACCGAGCGGCGGTCGGCCGAGCGGGTGACCGCGTAGGCGACTTCGGCGAGGCCGGGCCTGCCGGGATCGACCACTTTTTTCTTCCCGGCGGCCAGCGTGAAGGCCCAGCGCTTGACGGTTTTCGGCGCGACCGCCTTGCGAACGGTCTCGGTCCAGGCGTCGACGTGCTTCACCGTCACGACCGTCTCGTTCTGGAGCTCGGAAGCCGGCGCCGGTACGACCTGGTCGTGGCGATCGAAAGCGACGCCCTGCCGGCTCAGCAGGCCGGCGACGGTAGGGACCGCGGTCCGAATGGTGCGGGCGGTCCCGTCGATCAGGACGGTGACGGAGACGGCGGCCCGGTACGTGATCGTTTCGCCGTCGGTGAGCTCGCTCGCCGGGTCGACGCTCAGGACGTCGTCCGGAGAACGGATGAGGTGGCGCTCGGCGAGGAGGTCGTCCGCCGTGGCAGCCCGGGTTTCGATGGTTTCAGAGAGCCCGTCGTGGACGAGGGTCACGTGCTTTGCGGGGCCGGGTTCCGCGAAGGCGGCAACCGTTTTGGCGATCTTGTCGGGCGCCGTACCGGCACCGAACGGGATCAGAAGCCCCAGGGAGAGCACGCCCGTCGCCGCGAGCGGTGATGGAAGATCGTTGCGGATCGTCCGACTCCTTTCTCGTGCGGGGGTGCGTTCCACCAAGCCCGGTTGATACCGGAGCTTCAGGCGGGGCGCACTCGACGTCGTAGCGGTGGTCGGCGAGCCAATGTCCTGACCCACGAATGGTTCAGGGGCTCGGTCGAATGCCTCCAAGACCCGATCGGGTCTCGGTGAACTTCGGTACCGTAACACAGCGTCAAGGGGCCGTCAAATCCCATAGTCTTATCCACAAGGGCATCCTTTTTGATAGTGTCTGCCGCCCGGTTCGAGCAGCCGCACGACGCCGGTGGAACACCTGCGCCGTTCGGCGAAGACGTGCGGTCCGGATGCGCGTAGGATTTTTCACCGAGTGCTATCGCCCCATCGTGAACGGCGTCGTCGCGAGCATCGACGCGCTGCGCGCGGGCTTGTGCGCGCACGGCGTCGACGTCACGACGGTGGCACCGCATTTTCCGCATTTCGTGGACGACGAGCGCGACGTCGTGCGCGTACCGTCGCTGCCGCTTCCCACGCAAACGGCGTACCGTTTATGCGTTCCGTACCTGAACGCGGGAGACCGGCGGCGTCTGCGCGGCTTCGACATCGTGCACGCGCACTCGCCGTTCGTCACCGGCTGGATGGGCGCGTCGTATTCCCGGCGCAACGGCGTTCCGCTCGTGTTCACGTATCACACGCGTCTCGACGCGTACGCGCATTATGCGCCGTTCGATCGCGCGACGACGGAGCGCGCGATGGTCGAGCTGACGCGGCGTTACGCGAACGCGGCCGACGCGGTCATCGTGCCGACCGGCGCGATGGAGACGCGCCTGCGCGAGCTCGGCGTCCACGCCCCGATCGCCGTCGTCCCGAGCGCGATCGACGTCGAGCGCTTCGCGGCCGGACGGCGCAGCGCCGGGGTGCGCTCGCGGCTCGGCGCCGAGGGCGACGCGCCGCTCGCGCTGGCCGTCTCGCGGCTCGGCGTCGAGAAGAACCTGGAGCTCGCCCTCGGCGCGCTGGCGAGCTTCCCCGAGCTCCGCCTGGCGATCGTCGGCGAGGGGCCGCACCGGCCCGGGCTCGAGGAGCGCGCGCGGCGGCTGGGGGTCGCCGAGCGGGTCCGCTTCGCCGGCGCGCTCGAGCGGGAACGGCTCCCCGACGTGTACGCCTCGGCCGACGTGTTCGTCTTCCCGTCGACGACCGAGACGCAGGGACTCGTCCTCGCCGAGGCGCTGGCCGCCGGGCTGCCGGTCGTCGCCGCCGACAGCGCCGCCTCGCGCGACGTGCTGGGCGACGCGGGCCGGATCGCGGCCGACGATCCCCTCGCGCTGGCCGAGGCGATCCGCGCCGCATTGGGCGCCGGCCGAAACCAGAGTGCCGTACATTTGGCATTCTCGCGGTTTACCGTGGAGATGCAGACGCGGCGAATCCTCGAGCTCTACCGGGAGGTGCTGGCCGCGCGAGCAGCTTGACTTGACTCGAACACACGTTCGATATAGGATGATCGCAAGAGCCATGCCGCCCACCACTACCACCCGCCACCGCTCCGCCGACGCCGCCGTCGGCTACGCCGCCGACCACGCCGGAAACGGGTTCGCGTACGTCGCGCTCGCGACCGGAACCGGCCGGGCCGTCGTCAAGGTCCCGTTCACGGCCGTGCCGTTCGGGGCGCTCGACGGCCGCGAGTACGGGTACGCGGCCGTCGCGGCCGTCGGAGGATATCTCCGCAGCCGCGGCTTCACCCGGGTCCGGATCAGGATCGCCGACGACATCGTCGTCGACGACCTCAACGGTCGCCGCCCCGTCCCGCCCCCGCTCGCGATGGCCTACGTCAAGACGCGTTGCGTCCTGCACGGCTTCGCGGTGGCGCGTGTCGAACGCGGCGAGCCGATTGAAACGCACGACCTCGAAGCGCGAGCCCGCGCGGAGATCGCCCTCCGGACCCCGGCGGCGGCGGCATGACTCGAACACCGGCCCGCTCGGCGACGCCCGGCGCCTCGGGTACGGCGACCTCCCTCACGAGACGGTCGAACTCTCGCGCGCGCTCATCGGCAAACTGCTGGTCCGCGTGCGCGACGGCGAGACCCTCGTGGGGAGAATCGTCGAGACGGAGGCCTACTTCCCGGACGACCCTGCCTCGCATGCCTTCCGCGGCGTCACCAAGCGGAATCGTGCGATGTTCGGACCCCCGCTCCACGCCTACGTGTACTTCATCTACGGCGCGAACTGGTGCCTCAACGTGACGGCCGAGGCGCACGGCGTCGGCGCGGCCGCACTCGTGCGCGCGTGCGAGCCGGTCGCGGGGCTCGAGACGATGCGCACGCTGCGCGGGCGCGCCGAGGTGAAGGACCGCGACTTGCTGCGCGGCCCCGGGAACCTCTGCCGCGGCCTGGCGATCGGCCCGGACTTCGACGGGGCGGATCTCGCGGCGAGCGCCGAGCTGTGGCTCGCCGATGACGGCGCGGTGCTGCCGGTCGGGGTCAGCACGCGGGTCGGGATCACCAAGGCCGCCGATCAGCCGCTGCGCTTCTACGCCCGCGGCAATCCGAGCGTCAGCGGACCGCGGTCCTTGTCGCCCTGACGTCTCGTGTGCTAGACTTCGTCCGTCGCGCGGTCTCGTATCGTGCGACCTTTCCGTTCTCGGCGTTGCGCGCCGGCGAGCGGCCCCGGCAGCCTCGCCGGTGGGCCCCGCCGCGTGGATCGCCCGTCTCCCCGAGGGAGCACTCCGCTGCAGTTCGACAACCGTCCCAACAACAACGGTCGCCCCGAGGGCGGAGGCCGCCGGCGCCGCTCGCGCCGCAACCGCCAGCGCTTCAACGAGAACACCCCGCAGCAGCAGCACGACGTCTTCACGCAGCCGGAGTTCCCGCAGCCGGTCGGGCCGCCGCTGCTCTCCGCCGAGCAGCTCGGTGAGATGAGCAAAGCCGAGCTCAACGAGCTCGCGAAGACGTTCGAGATCGAGAACCCGACCAAGATCAAGAAGGACGATCTCGTCGCGCAGATCCTCGAGATCCAAGCGCAGCGCAGCGGCCTCGAGAAGGCCAACGGCGTCCTCGACATCCTCCCCGAGGGCTACGGCTTTCTGCGTCGCGACGGCTACCTGGTCGGAAGCGACGACATCTACATCTCGCAGTCGCAGATCCGGCGCTTCGAGCTGCGGCGCGGCGATCTCGTCGCCGGCCAGGTCCGCCGGCCGAAAGAGAACGAGAAGTACTACGGCATCGTCAAGGTCGAGACGGTCAACGGCTATGCGCCGGAGCGCATCGCCAACCGGCCGATCTTCGAGGACCTCGGCGCCGAGCCGCCGGTGCAGCGCTTCGTCCTGGAGACGCGCGGCGACGTCGGGGGCCGTGCGATCGATCTGTTCGCGCCGCTCGGGAAGGGCCAGCGGGCGCTGCTGGTCGCACCGCCGCGCGCCGACGACGCCGCACTGCTCGTGCGCATCGCGCGCGCGATCAGCGCGAACCACGCCGACGCGCAGGTCATCGTGCTGCTGGTCGACGAGCGTCCCGAAGCGGTGACGCACTTCCAGCGCACGGTCGACGTCGAAGTCGTCGCCACGACGTTCGAGGAGCATCCCGACAACCACGTCACCACCGCCGAGCTGGTGTTCGAGCGCGCGAAGCGTCTCGCCGAGCTGGGAGGCGACGCCGTGGTGCTCGTCTCGTCGTTGACGCGGCTGGTCCGCGCCTATGCCGCGATCTCACACCACAAGGGGAGCGCGGCGCAGCTCGACCCGGCGATCCTCCAGCGGCCGAAGCGGCTGTTCGGCTCGGCGCGCGCCGTCGAAGGCGGCGGCTCGCTGACCGTCGTCGGCACCGTCAACGCGGGCTCGTCCGCGTTCGACGCGCTCGTGATCGACGAGTTCTCGCCGGCCGCCAACGCCGATCTCGTCCTCGCACGCGAGCTCGCCGAGACGCGCGCGTACCCGCCGGTCGATCTCCTTCGGAGCGGCAACTGGTACGAGGAGCAGCTTCTCAGCGAGATCGCGCTTCACAAAGTGACCGACCTGCGCCGTATGCTCGTCGGCGTTTCGAGCGTCGAAGCGTCGGAGCGCATCTACGCGGCGCTGGGGCGAACGAAGACGAACGACGACTTCGTCACGACGTTCGACCTCAAGAAGGTCTGAGGCCGGCGCGGCACTGCGGCTGCAGAGATACCTCGCCGCGGCCGGCGTCGCATCGCGCCGCCGCGCCGAGGAGCTGATCGTCGCCGGACGCGTCCGCGTGGAGGGGCGCGTCGTGCGCGAGCTCGGGACGAGCGTCGAAGGCGACGCCCGCGTCGAGGTCGACGGCCGCGTCGTCCGTCCCGCCGAGACGCGCACGTCGGTCGTGCTGCACAAGCCGGCCGGCGTGATGACGACGATGCGCGACCCCGAAGGGCGCCGCACCGTCGCCGAGATCATCACGCGCGCCGGCGTCACGGCGCGCGTCGTCCCCGTCGGCCGGCTCGACTACGACACGAGCGGCGTGCTGCTCCTGACCGACGACGGTGATGCGGCGAACGTGCTCACGCACCCGCGCTTCGGCGTCGAGAAAACGTACCGCGCCACGGTGCGCGGGCGGCTGGACGCGGGCGCCGTCGAGCGAATCCTGCGCGGGGTCCGGCTCGAGGAGGGCCGCGCGGCGCCGGCGCAGCTCCGCGTCGTCGCCGTCCGGCGCGACGTCTCGCTGGTCGACATCACGATCCATGAAGGCCGCAACCGCCAGGTCCGCCGCATGTTCGACGTCGTCGATCACCCCGTGATCGCCCTCGCCCGGTTGCGCTTCGGTCCCATCTCGCTCGGCGATCTCCCGCTCGGCGGCGTTCGCACCGTCAGCGAGCGCGAGCGCGCCGCGCTGCATCGCATCGTCGCCGAAGCCCGAGAGCCGGAGCGCCCGTAAGGTGGTTCGCGGGATCCGCGGCGCGATCACGGTCGCGCGCGATGAACCGGCCCTCATCCTGGACGCGACCGAGCGGCTGCTCCGCGCGATCGTCGAGCGAAACGGGTTCGTCCCCGACGACGTCGCGTCGGCGCTCTTCACCGTCACCCCGGACCTCGTCTCGGAGTTCCCGGCCGCAGCCGCGCGCCGCATGGGCTGGAGCCTGGTGCCGCTGTTGAACTTCACGGAAATCGGGGTACCGGGGAGGTTGGCACGCTGCATCCGCGTCCTCGTTCACATCAACACCGAGCAGGCCCAGGACCGGATCCAGCACGTCTATCTCGAGGGCGCGACCGTGCTACGGCCCGACCTCACCGGCCGCTAGGGCCGAAAGTCGGCAGTCGAGCGACGGTCTCCCGAGCAGGTGTCGGGGCGAGCGTGGCCCAATCGCGCTCGGTCGCTTCGGAACCGACGGCTCTCGCCCCGCGTTAGTCTCCGTACTTCCCGCCGGACCGCGCTCGCGTTCCGGCCGATCGCGTCCAACGCTGGAATGCCTTCCAGAGACGTCCCGTGTCACGAGGTATCATGGCCGACCGCACCCTCCGCCCGTTCGCCGCGCTCAGCCTGGCCGGGCTCGCGCTGACCGCGCCGCTGGCGGCATCGTCGCAGACCCAGCAGTATTACACGCCGCCGAAGATCATCCAACGAGCGAACCCCACCGTCGCGGTCGCCGGAACCGGCTCGGTCGTCGTCCAGGTGTTCGTCCACAAAGACGGCTCGGTCGGCGCAACCAAGGTTCAGCGATCGACCAACCACGGCGACGACGCCGCGGCGCTCGACATCGCCAAGGCCTCGAAATACAAGCCCGGGCTCCGTGACGGCAAGCCGGTCGACGCCTTCTACACCATGGACCTCAAGTTCAGCGGCACCTCGGTCATGAACGACACCGGGACGAGCTCCAACCAATTGGTCCAAGCCAACGCGCTGATCCGCGCGAACAAGTTCGCCGAGGCGAAGACCGAGGCCCAATCGTACCTCTCCTCGCACCCCGGCGATCACGCGGCCAACGCGCTGCTCGGCGTCGCCGATTCCTACCTCAACGACTCGGCCGGAGCCGCCGCCGCGTTCGATGCCGCCGGACCGATTCCGGCGAACTTCCGCGTCGTCGCCGCCAAAGCGTACGCCGACGCCGCCGTCGACGCGCTGAAGGCGAAGAACAACGAACAAGCGATCGCGCTCGCCGACAAGGCGCTGGCGCTGCAGCAGAACGTCAACACGCTCTACATCCAAGGCACCGCGTACGCCAACGCTCAGCGGTATCCGCAAGCGATCGCCGATCTCGAGAAGGCCAAAGCGATGGCGACGGCCGGCAGCGCCGACGCCGCGACGCTGAACGCGATCGATGCGTCGCTCGCGACGTCGTACCTGTTCGGCGGGCAGACCGACAAGGGGATGGCGCTGGCGAAGGCGCTCAAGCAGCGCGATCCGTCGAACACCCGCGTCGACGACGCCGTCGCGGCGTACTACAACCAGAAGGCGAGCGACGCGGCCAAGGCCGGCAAGAAGGACGAGGCCGTCGCGGCGCTCGAGAGCGCCGCCCAGGCCGTGCCGTCGCGCGCCGTCAGCCTCTACACGGCGGCCGCGAACGTTCTCGCCAGCGGCTCGACCGGGGTCGACTGGAAGCGCGTGAAGGCCGAGGCCGACAAGGCGCTCGCCGTGAACCCGAACGACGCTCGCGCGAACTACGTCGCCGCGATCGCGCTCGCGAACGGGGGCGACTCGAAGGGCGCGCTGCCGTTCCTCCAAAAGGCGAAAGCCAACGTTGGCTCGGACGCTTCACTGAGCACGGACATCGACGCCGCGCTCAAGAAGCTCGGACAGAAGTAGTAGGAATGGACGGCGGGACCGCCAACACCTAGGCCCGCGCCGGGGGGGCACCCCGCCGTCTTTGTTATTGCCCCGGCCCGGACGCCGGAGGTCACAACTCCCTCGCAGACTCGGAGGCTATACCAGACCTCGATGGATTTCAAAGGCTTTTTCACCATGATCGAGCAGGGCGGCCCTGCGATGTGGATGCTCCTCGTCCTGTCGATCGCCGCCGTCGCCATCGTCATCGAGCGCCTGCTCTTTTTCGCGAGCCAGCACTCCGATTCGAAGGGACTGCTCCGCTCCATCGGGCAGCGGATCGCCGCCGACGACCTTCCGGGCGCGATCAAGATCTGCCGCCAGAACAAGGGGATGCTTCCAAAGATCCTCGAGTTCGGGCTCCAGCGCGGCGAGAAGAACCGCGCCGACATCACCGACGCG
>DASWSC010000005.1:0-11088 GCA_036402855.1 Candidatus Elarobacter sp.
GCCGACGTCGCCGCCGCGATCGCAGGCGCCTGGGTCGGCGCCGCAGTCGGCCGCGCGCTGGCGGCGGCGGTCGCTCGCGCGGTCGGGGCAGCCGTGGCGGGCGCGGCGGTGGGTGCTTCGGTCGGTGCGACCGTCGGCCGCGCGGTCGGCGCGACCGTCGGCGGCGCCGTCGGGGGTTCCGGGCGCGGCGTCGGGACGCGCGTCGGAACGACGGTCGGGCGCACCGTCGGCGCGACGGTCGGCGCTTCGGTCGTCAGCGCGACCACCGCGGACGGCTCGGCGGTCGGGACGCGGGTCGGCGGGATCGTCGGCGGCTCGGTGGGCGGGACCGTCGGCGGAGCGCTGGGCTGCGGAGGTGCGGAGGGGCGAATCCGCGCCAGCTCCCGGTGGCGCGGCGGGGGCGTCGGCAGGCGGCGGCGCGGGCGCGGCGGGACCGGACGGGCCGCGATCCGCGGGACCGGTCGGTCCGTCGGACGCGGCGGCGCACGCCTCGGGAGCGGCGCCGGCTGCGGCGGTGCCGCGGCGCGGGCGGCTTCTTCGAGGATGACGTCGGCGGTGATCTGCGACTCGGCCGGTGCGCCGCCCGGCTCGGTGTTCCAGAAGAACACGACCAGCAAGACGACGACGGCGTGGATGATGAACGAGGTCGCCAGGGCCGCCACGTCGCGGCGCGGCGAGGGCCGTTCGATATGAGCGTCCTCGACGCGGTCGCGCGCGTGCATTCAGGCGGTTCTTTCCTCGCCGCCGCGGCGCTCCATCCTCACGCGCGGGAAACGTGCTCCGGCGGGAATACGGTCCGGCGGTGCTTTCGTCCAGTCGCAGGACCGCCGGTGCTCCCGAGGAAGCCCGCGCGCCGATGCAGCCGCCTTCCAAGCGGACGAAGATCGTGGCGACGGTCGGTCCGGCGTCGCGCGATCCCGCGATGCTCCGGTCGCTCTTCCTGTCCGGCGTCAACGTCGTCCGGCTGAACTTCTCGCACGGCACGCACGAGGAGCACGCCGCCACGATCGGCGACGTGCGCAGCATCGCGCGCGAGCTCGGCCTGCACGTCGCGATCCTGCAAGACCTGCCGGGACCGAAAGTGCGCACGGGGACGTTCGGCAACGGCACGTCCTCGGTGAAGCTCGACGGCGGCGCCCCTTTCACGCTGACGACCGAGCAGATCCCGGGCGATGCGCAGCACGTGAGCGTCTCGTACGACGGCCTCGCGCGCGACGTCGAGATCGGTAAGCGCGTCTACCTCGCCGACGGCGCGATCGCGCTGCGCGTGACCGGCGTCGACGGACCGCGCATCCGGACCGTCGTCGAGACCGGCGGCGAGCTGCGCGAGCGGCAAGGGATCAACTATCCGGACGGAACGCTCGACCTCGAAGCGGTGACCGACCGGGATCTCGAGCACCTCGACTTCGGGATCGCGCAAGGCGTCGACTGGGTCGCGGTCTCGTTCGTGCGCACGGCCCAAGACGTGCGCCGCGTCAAGTCGCACATCGAGGCGGCCCGCGCGTCGATCCCGGTCATGGCGAAGATCGAGAAGCACGAAGCGCTCGACCACATCGACGAGATCCTGCGCGTCGCCGACGGGATCATGGTGGCGCGCGGCGATCTCGGGATCGAGATCCCGCTCGAAGAGGTTCCGCTCGCGCAGAAAGACCTGATCCACCGCGCGAACAAGGTCTCGAAGCCCGTCGTCACCGCGACCCAGATGCTCGAGTCGATGATCGCTTCACCGCGGCCGACGCGCGCCGAAGCGACCGACGTCGCGAACGCGATCCTCGACGGCACCGATGCCGTCATGCTCTCCGGCGAGACCGCGCGCGGCCAGTACCCGCTCGAAGCGGTGCGCGTGATGGCGACGATCGCGGTGACGACCGAGGCGAAGTACCCGTTCAAGGAGATCCGCCGCCGTCGCTCGACCGACTACGGCGGGATCGAGACCGATGAGGACATCGGGATGGCGATCGCCGAGGCGGCGGTCGGCGCCGCCGACGCGCTCGCGCTGCGGCTCGTCGTGAGCGGGACGACGACGGGCAACACGGCGCGTCACATCAGCTCGTTCCGCCCGCGCGCGAAGATCGTCGCGCTGACCCCGCTCGAGCACGTCGCGCGGCAGATGGCCGTCGTATGGGGCGTCGAGTCGTCGGTCGTCCAGACGTATCGCTACATCGAGACGCTGATCGAGATCGCGGAAGCGCGCGTCGTCGCCGAAGGCCACGCGGCGCCCGGCGAGACGATCGCGATCACGAGCGGGATGCCGGTCGGCGCCGGCGGCACGAACGTCCTGAAGATCCACCGGCTCCCCGAGCGCTAGCCGATCGGCGCGGTTAGGCGGGCGGGATCGGCTCGTAGGCGCGGATGCGGTCGCGCCATTCGTCGGGGACGCGGACCGAGGCGTTCGCGTCGTAGTCGAAGGCGACGAGGGCCGAGACGCCGTGGCCGATGCGGTCGGCGCCGCGCCAGAGCTCGTAGGTGAAGTCCAGGGACTTCGTGCCGATCCGGGAGCAGCGGCAGCCCATCACCATGCGGTCGTCGTAGCCGGCTTGGCGTTCGTACTGGAACGACTGCGAGGCGAGGATCACGTTCGTCTTCGCGCCCAGCGGGCGGTCGAAGGCGACCTTGCAGTAGTCGATGCGCGCGGTCTCCATCCAGCGGATGTACATGACGTTGTTGACGTGGCGGTAGTAGTCGATGTCGCCGAAGACGACGCGGATGTCGAGGCGGTAGCGGAAGTCGGTCAGGGGCACCGCTACGGCGCATCCTTCGATCCTTCGACAAGCTCAGGACAGGCTGAGCTCAGGATGACATTGGGGCTGGGCTTGGCTGATTGGGGTGGTGGGATGGGGATGTTCTTTTGTTTGGGGGCGAGGCGCCAGACGGCGTCGGCGAAGTCGTGGACGTCTTCCGGGGTGGTGTCCCAGGACGTCATCCAGCGGGCGACGTTGCGCTCGGGGTCCCACATGTAGAAGCGGCGTTCGCGCTGGAGCGGTTCGACCGACTCCGGCGGGAGGACCGGGAAGACGCCGTTCGCCTCGACCGGGTAGGCGAACGAGATCACGTCGTCGAGATCTTTGAAGCGCGCGACGAGGAGCCGGGCCATCGCGTTCGCGTGCGCGGCGTTGCGCAGCCACAGACCGTCGTGGAGCAGCGCTTCGAACTGGGCGGCGATGTAGCGCATCTTCGAGGCGAGCTGCATCCCCTGCTTGCGCGTGTAGAGCAGCGCGTCGACGGCGGGATGGTACTTCGGGAAGAGGATCGCCTCTCCGAACATCATCCCGTTCTTCGTCCCGCCGAACGTGCACGCATCGACGCCGGTCTCGAGCAGCATCGTGCGCGCGTCGGTGTTCAGCGCGGCGATCGCGTTCGCGATGCGGGCTCCGTCGAAGTGGAAGAACAGGCCGTGCTTGCGCGCCGTCTCGCCGAGCGCGCGCAGCTCGTCGATCGTGTACACCGTTCCGACCTCGGTCGACTGCGAGATCGAGATTGCGGCGGGCTGCACGTGGTGCTGGTCGCCGATCCCGTGCAGCTCGCGCTCGACGAGCTCCGGGGTCAGCTTGCCGTTCTCGGTCGAGACGTCGATCAGCTTCCCGCCCGCGAAGCGCTCGAAGGCGCCGCACTCGTCGACGGCGAGATGCGCGCCGGCGGGACAGATCACGGCTTGGTACGGGCGCAGCGCCGCCGCCAGGGCGACCACGTTCGCGCCGGTGCCGTTGAACGCGAAGAAGACGCGCGCGTCCTCGCCGATCAGCGTGCGGAACGCGGCCTCGGTGCGATGGGTGACGTCGTCGTCGCCGTACCCGGGCGCGTGGCCCTCGCTGACGGCGCCGAGCGCCGCCAGCACGGCGGGATGGACGCCCGCGTTGTTGTCGCTCGCGAAATGACGCTGGGACATGACGCGGGGACTACGGTGAGCGACGCCGCGCGTCCCGCGCCGCTACGGTGCCGTGCCGATCGCCGCTTCGGTCGTGTTGAAGTCCGCGTAGTCGGCCTCGAGCTCGGCCCGCATCCGCGGCAGGTTGATCGTCGCGGTCTGTCTCTGCACGAACGCATGGCCGCCAACCGGTGCGTAGCTCTGGACGAGCGTGATCGTCCCGCCGTCGTTGCGCGCCCACGTCGCCTTCTCGATCCGGCCGTGCGCCGTGTCGAGGGTGACATCGAGGTACTTCACCAGCACCGGGCTCTTCGGCGTGAGCCGGAGCACCGGGGCGGCGAGGGTCGACTGCGGGGCGTACGCGATCTCGTAGCGGTCGGGCCAGTGCGCGGGGTCGCCCAGGTCGTACTTCATGTCGGAGAACGCGCGCGCGATCAGCGGGACGCCGCGGAAGACGAACCGGTACAGGCCCGGCCGCTTGTACCAGGAGTCGCCGTGGAGCGTCATCCGGATGAACGGGAAGACGCGCATCCGCACGTGCAGCGCGACCGAGGCTTTGTACTCCTCGGGCTGCTCGCTCGACGCGGAGAGCGCCGTGAGCACGGCGGGGACCGGCGGCACGTCCTGGGCGAGTGCCGTATACGGAACAAGGACGAGAAGCAGCGCCCCGAGGGCAGCCCGCAACGTCCGCATGCGGCCGTTCTACCCGGCGTCCCTGGCACTATCCTGAGAGGACGCCGCGGGACCCCGCCGGATCAGCGGCGCCGGGCCGCGAGCAGCTCGGCGGCGTGCTCGAGGGCGACCCCCAACTCGTCTCCCGAGAGCATCCGCGCCACCTCGACCCGCCGCGCCTCCTCGTCGAGGGCGACGGCCCCGATCGTCGTCTGGCCGCCGCGCACGTGCTTGCGCAGCGCCACGTGCGCGTCGCCGTTCGAGGCGATCTGCGCGAGGTGCGTCACACAGACGACTTGGGCGTCCTCCGCCAGCCGCGCGAGCCGGGCGCCGACCGCGGCCGCCGTCGCGCCGCCGATCCCGGCGTCGATCTCGTCGAAGACGAGCGTCGTGCGCTCGCGCCGCCCGGCGAGCACGACGATCAGCGCCAGCAGCACCCGGGAGAGCTCCCCGCCCGAGGCGACGCGTGCGAGCGGGCGCTCCGCCTCGCCCGGGTTCGCCGCGAAGCGCAGCTCCGCGCGCTCGGCGCCGTTCGGGCCGATCGCCTCCAGCGGCTCCAGCGCGATCTGCAGGCGCGCGGCCGGCATCGCGAGCGCACCGAGCTCCTGCCGAACCGCTTCCTCGATCGCCGCCGCGGCCGCACGGCGCTTCGCGCCGAGCGCGGCGGCGCGGTCGGCGAGCGCGGTCGCCAGCGCGTCCGCCTCGCGCTGCGCCGCGGCGATCCGCGCGTCGCGGTCGTCGACGTCGGCGATCTCGGCCGCGAACGCGGCGCCCTGCTCCCGAACGGCGGAGAGCGAGCCGCCGTACTTCTTCTTCAGCCCGTCGAGCGCGTCGAGCCGCCCGACGATCGCGTCGAGCTCGGCGGGATCGAGGTCGATCGCATCGCGCTCGCGCGCGATCCGGGCGGCCAGCTCGTTGGCGTCCGACTGCAGCGCGCCGGCCGCGCTTGCGAGCTCGGCGAAACGCTCGCCGTAGCGCGCGAGGCCGAGCAACGCCGTCTCCGCGGCGCCGAGCGCGTCGACCGCGCCGGCGTCGTCCTCGAGCGCCGCGCTCGCGGTCGCGAGCGACGCGGCGATCCGCTCGGCGTTCGCGAGCAGGTCGCGGCGCTCGCGCAACCGCTCGTCCTCGGCGTCGTCCTCGACCCGGGCGGCGTCGATCTCGGCGAGCGCGAAGCGCGCGAACTCCACGCGTACGAGCTTGCGGCCGCCGTCGTCGCGCAGCGTCGCGACGCGCTCGCGCGCGGCGCTCAGGTCGCCGTGCAACCGGCGCACGTCCTCGCGCACCGCCGCGATCTCGGCGCCGCCGAAGCGGTCGACGATCTCGAGCGCGTACGCCGGGGAGAGCAGCCGCTGCGCCTGGTGCTGCGAGACCACGTCGACGAGCGTTCCGACCAGCTCGCGAACCTGGCCCGCGCTGGCCGGCATCCCGTTGATCCGCGCTTGCGAGCGTCCCGAGGGCAGCGCCTCGCGCTGCACGATCACGTCGTCGTCCGCGTCGACGGCGAAGCCGGCCTCGGCGAGCCGCATGCGCAGCGCCGCGTCGGGCGCGATCTCGAGCGCGACGCGCGCCCGCTCCGCGCCGGTGCGCACGGTGTCGGCGCCGGCGCGCTCGCCGAGCGCGAGCCCCAGCGCGTCGAGCAGCATCGTCTTTCCGGAACCGGTCTCGCCGGTCACGACCGTGAGAGCGTCGTCGAAAGCGAGCTCCGCGCGCTCGATCAGCGCGACGTTCTCGATCGTGAGACGCAGCAGGGTCGTCCCGGCGGCGCTCATCGCTCTTTGATCGGGACGCCCCATTGCAGCTTGTCTTCGAGGCGGGTGAAGAACGCGCCGGGCCGGACGCGCGCGAAGCGCACCGGCTCGGCGGCGCGGTGGATCGTCACGCGGTCGCCCGCGACCAGATCGCCGGCGACGATCCCGTCGGTCTCGAGGTTCGCGCTCATCAGCTCGCCGTCGCACGTGATCTCGACGGTCGAGCGGCTCGGGACGATGAGCGGCCGTGCGAAGAGCGTGTGCGGCATGATGCCGGAGATCCCGAGCGCGTCGACCGCCGGATGGATGATCGGGCCGCCCGCGCTCAGGAAGTACCCGGTCGAGCCGGTCGGCGTCGAGACGATCACGCCGTCGGAGGGCAGGTGGACGATCAGCTCGCCGTTCAGCGTGAGGCCGAACGGCGCGAGCCGCGCCGATGTCACCCGGCGCACCGTCACCTCGTTCAGCGCAAAGTGGATCTCGTCGTCGTCGTTGATCTGCGCGTGGAGCGCGATGCGGTCGTCGTACTCGATCTCGTCGCCGAAGACGCGCGCCAGCGCGGCGAACCCGTCGTCATCGGCTTCGACCTCGGTGAGAAAGCCGAGCCGCCCGGTGTTCACGCCGAGGATCGGGATGCCGAGCGGGTGCGCGAGCCGCGCGCCGCGGAGCAGCGTCCCGTCGCCGCCGACGGTCACCATGAGCTCCGCCTCTTCGAGCGTGCAGTCGGCCGGGAACCCCGCGGCCGCCTCGCCGCCCTCGCAGACGCCGACCCGCACGCCGTGCTCCTGCGCGGTCGTGACGACGCGCTGCGCGGTCTCCTTCGCGCGCGGGCGGCTGAAGTTCACGTAGAGCGCGATCGACTTCACGGCGCGTGCACCTGGGCGACCAGCGCGTCGAGCCGCGCATCGCCGACCTCGTCGCCCGCGCGCCGCAGCTCGTAGAAGAACTCGGCGTTCCCGGCCGGTCCGCGCAGCGGCGACGCCGCCGCGCGCACCGCGCGGACGCCCGCAGCACGAACGGCGTCGCGCACTTCGCGCAGCACGGCGGCGTGGATCGCCGGATCCTTCACGACGCCGCGCTCGATCCGCTCGCGTCCCGCTTCGAACTGCGGCTTCACGAGCGCGACGATCGCACCGCCGTCGCGCAGATAGCGCACCGCGCGCGCGACGATCGTGCGCAGCGAGATGAACGACGCATCGACCACGATCAGATCGAAGCCGCCCGGGAACGCGTCGTCCGGGAGCGTCCGGAAATTCGTCCGCTCGATCACGCTGACGCGCGGGTCTCCGCGCAGCCGCCAGGCGAGCTGCCCGTAGCCGACGTCGAGCGCGGTGACGTGCCGCGCGCCGTGCTGCAGCAGCGCGTCGGTGAAGCCGCCGGTCGATGCGCCGACGTCGAGCGCGTCGAGCCCGGTCACGTCGAGCGCGAACTCGCGCAACGCGCCTTCGAGCTTCTCGCCGCCGCGGCCGACGTAGCGCGGGCTCTCGGCGATCACGACGTTCGCGCCCTCGCGCAGGTTCGCGCCGGGCTTCGTCGCCGGTGCGTCGTCGACGCGCACCTTCCCGGCCAGGATCAGCGCCCGCGCCTGCGAGCGCGTGACCTTCGTCAAGTCGGCGACCGCGGCGTCGAGGCGGCGGGGCTCAGATCTCGACTTCGTCGTCATCCAACGCGTCCTCGGCCGGACGCGAAGGGAGCGGCGGCGCGTTCACCGCGTCGATCGCCTCTTGAGCCGTCTTCAGCAGCCCCTCGCAGCGGGTGACCAGCTCTCGCCCTTCTTTGTAGAGCAGCACGGCGCGCTCGAGATCCGGTTCCTCGGTCTCGAGCGACTTCACGATCTGTTCCAGCCGGTTCAGCGAGCTCTCAAAGGAGCCGGATCTGTCGTCCGCCATGCGTCCCTTCGCGTTCGACGCGCGCCGTGAGGCTTCCGCGAGCCAACCGCGCCCGGATCAGCGATCCCGGCGGGACCAAGCCCGCATCGGTCAGCGGCCGCCCGTCCTCGGCTTCCACGATGGCATACCCGCGCTCCAGAATCGTGTCCGGATTGTGGCCGGAGAGCGACGCGGCGACCTTCTCGAATCGCGCGCGGCGGCGCTCGACGAAGCGCTGCATCGCGGCGTCGAGCCGCTCGGCGCGCCGGCTGCACGCGGTCATCTCCCGCGCGACCCGCTGCAGCGGATCGGCGCGATCGAGGCGAGCGGCGTACTCCGCGACCCGGTCGGCGCGGCGCCGGAGCAGCGCGGCGAGGCCCCGTCCGACCCGATCGCGCACCTGCGTGAAGCGCTCGCGCCGCTGCGCGAGCCGCTCGCCCGGCGACGCCACGTTCAGCCGCCGCTCGAACCCGATCAGCCGCGCGTTCGCGCGGCGAAGCCGTTCCTGGGCGGCGCCGCGGAGTTGCCGGGCCGCGCCGTCGACATGCTGACGCCGGTTCGACACCGCGCGGTCGGTGTCGCGCAGCAGCGTCCGCGCGCGGTCGGCGACCAGCACGAGCAGATCGTCGCGCCGCGGCAGCACGGTCTGCGCCGCGGCCGACGGCGTCGCGGCCCGGTGGTCGGCGACGAAGTCGGTGAGCGGCGCGTCGGCCTCGTGGCCGATCGCGGAGACGGTCGGGACACGCGCCGCGGCGAGCGCGCGCACGACGCGCTCCTCGCTGAACGCGAAGAGGTCTTCGAACGAGCCGCCGCCGCGCGCGAGCACGATCAGATCGACGTCCATCGCCGAGGCGCGCGCGATCGCGCGCGCGATCTCCGGCGCCGCGCGCTCGCCCTGCACCGGGGTCGGAACGACGATCACCTCGACGTGCGGCGCGCGCGCCTGCGCCTGCGTGCGAAAGTCGCGCGCGCCGTCGGCCGCTTCGGAGGTGACCAGCGCGACGCGGAACGGGAAGCGCGGGAGCGGCCGCTTCCGCTCGGGCGCGAAGAGCCCTTCGGCGGTGAGCCGGGCCTTGAGCGCCTCGTAGCGGCGGTGCAGCGCGCCGGCGCCGCCCTCGGGGACGACGTCGTAGACGCGGAGCTGGTAGCGCGACGCCTTCGCGTACGTCTGGACGCTGCCGTACGCGACGACCTCGTCACCGTTCGCGAGCTGGGGGAACGTGGCCGCCGCCTCGCTGAACGCGACGCAGTTGAGCAGCGCGTCGCGGTCCTTGAGATCGAAGTACGCGTTGCCGTTCGGCTGCCGGCGCAGGTTCGAGATCTCGCCCCGGACGCCGAGCCGCGCGAACGCGCGCTCGCGCTGGAAGATCCCCGCGATGTAGTTCGCGAGCCGGGAAACCGCGACGACGCGCACCTCGGCGCGCGTCCCGCCCGTCACCGTTTCGCCGGCGCGGCGGTCGGCTCGTCGAGCGGCACGAACATCTGCCCGTCGCCGGCGGTGTCGGGCGGCGGCGTCAGCGGCGCGATCGACGGCGGCGTGCGCGGAAGGTTCGCCTTCGCGACCGGCGGGAGCGGCGCCGCGACGAAGGCGTTCCGCCGCCGCGTCGTCACCGGGCTCGACGAGCCGTCGTCGACGGTCCCGCAGGTGCGCTGCGGTTCGGTGCCGGCGAGGAACACCTCGTCGCGGCCCGTCCCGCACAGCTTCACCTTGTGCACCTCGCCGATCGGGAGGACGAAGTCGTGCGGCTTCACCTTCTCGAGCGCCTTCTTCATGAAGCGCGCCCAGATGCGCGCCGGGATGTTGCCGCCGTACGACTCGTTCATGCGCGTGTAGTCGTCGTTCCCGATCCAGACCGCCGCGACCAGGTCCGGCGTATAGCCGACGAACCAGGCGTCGCGGAAGCTGGACGTCGTTCCCGTCTTTCCGGCTGCGGGGCGGCCGATCTCGGCGTTCGGGTTCCCGGTGCCTTCCTTGATCACGCCCTCCAGCATCGAGGTCATCACGTAGGCGACGCCGGCGCTCACGACCTCGGTCTGCTGCGGAAACGTGTTGTCGATCAGCGGCGTCCCGATCGAGTCGCGCACGATGCGGATCGGCGAAGGCGGGATGTGCACGCCCTGGTTGGCGAGCGTCGCGAACCCGGCCGCCTGATCGAGCGGCGAGACGCCCGACGAGCCGAGCGCGAGCGAGAGCGTCGGATCGAGCGGCGCGGTGACGCCCATGCGGTGCGCGTACTCCACGACGCGGTCGATCCCGATGTCCTGCGCGAGCTTCACCGCGACGACGTTGCGCGACTGCGCGAGCGCGTAGCGCAGCGTGATCGCGCCGAGGAACCGGTTGTCGTCGTCCATCGGCGCCCAGCGCGAGCCGTCGCCCATCGGGTAGCTGACCGGCGTGTCCTCGACGATCGTCGTCGGCGGGTGCCCCGCGTCGACTTCGGCCGTGTAGACGTACGCTTTGAACGACGAACCGGGTTGCCGGTGCGCCTGCCAGGCGCGGTTGAACTGGTTCTTCAGAGAGAACGGCGTCGCGCCGCCGACCATCGCGACGATCTCGCCGGTCGACGGCCGGATCGCGACCAGCGCACCTTGGTGCGCACCGATCCCCTCGGCCGTCGCCCGGTCGATCCCCCAGGTCACCGCGTCCTGCGCGATCTCTTGAAGGTTCGGGTCGAGCGAGGTGTAGACTTGAAGCCCGCCCTCGAACGTCGCCTGCGTCCCGAACTGCTCCTGGAGCAGATGCGTGACGTACGTCGTGAAGTACGGATAGCGGTACGATTGCAGACCCTGCGGCCGCTCGCGGAGCAGGTGGAGAGGCGCGCGCTCGGCGGCCGCCGCCTGCGCGCGCGTGACGAAGCCCGCCTCGGCCATCCGCTCGAGGACGTGGCGCTGCCGTTCCCTCGCGTGCTGCGGGTTGACGAACGGCGAGTAGTCG
>DASWSC010000006.1:0-29620 GCA_036402855.1 Candidatus Elarobacter sp.
GGCGGTCGCGGCGCTGCTGCTGCTCGGGGTCGTCCTCTCACCGCAGAGCTCGCCGGCCGCCGGGAACGACAAGACGCTGACCAACGTGCGCGGCAGCGTCACCTACGAGCGCGGCGGCAAGGAGTCGCCGCTCGTCTCCGCCGCTTCGATCGCGCTCGCGACGGAAGACTGGGCGGTCACCGGCGGCGGCTCGCAGGCGCGCGTGCTCCTTCCCGACTCGTCGCGCGTGCTCATCGCCAGCGATACCCGCGTGCAGATGGCGCGCTTCGAGCAGGCCGACATCGCGCACGCGCAGTTCATCCTCGATCACGGCCGCGTGCGGTTCCAGGTCGAGCATCCGCAGGGTGCGCGCGCCGACTATACGTTCAAGACGACGACGGCGAACATCGCGGTGCGCGGCACCGAGGGCGACATCGGTTCCGACGGCGACGACCTGACGATCAACGTCTACAACACGCTGTCGCCCGACACGCCGGTCGAGGTCACGTTCACCGCCGGCGACCAGCCCGGGAGAGTCGTGCGGCTCTTCGCCGGACAATCGCTGATCGCGCACCTCGTCGACGGCGTCATCCAGACCCAGGTCGCGAAGATCACGCAGGCGGCGCTGGACCAGTTCTCCGAGCTCGGCGTGCCGACCAGCGTCGCCGATTTCAAGGGCCGCGCCGAGGACGAGATCCGCAAGCGCCTCCCCTCGATCCCCGGGTTCCCGCACTAGCCGCGAGGCACGAAGGCCCTACCGCGACGGCGCCTCGGCGATCGCGCCCAAGCGCTCGTCGAGCGCGCGGGCGGCGGCATCGAGCGCTCCCGCCAGCGACTCCGGCGCCGTCGTCGCGCGGACGCCGTCGGCCGCCTCGATGAGCTCGCGGTCGAGACAGTGCAGCCGCTCGACCAGGGCGGCGTCGAAGCGGGCGTGGTCGGCGGCGCGCAGCACCCGCTGATCGGCGAACTCGCAGCGCAGGAGGAGCCCTTCGAGCTGCTCGCCGACGGCGGCCGGCGGCCGCAGCGCGTCGCGCGCGGCGGCGAGGGCCTCGCCGAGGTAGGCGCGGATCTGCTTGTCGACCTCGTGCCGGGCGTCGTCCCCGGCGTAGCCGGCGTAGCCGGGGATGCGGGACCGGATGATCTCCAGGTCGGTCATCCCGCGAATTACGGCGGCTTCCGGCCGAACACCCAGGTATGTCCGTCCTCCAGGCGCTGTTCGTGCTGGCGGCGCTCGGCGGCTTCGCCGGGTGCCTCTTCGCATGGCGCCGCTGGAACGAAGCGCGCAGCGAGGCGGCACGCGTCCGTGCGACGTTCGCGCGCTACGTCGCGCCGTCGGTCGTCGACCTCCTGCTCGCCCGCAAGGACGAGCGGCTTTTCACCGGCTGCGCGGTTCGCGCCACGATCCTCGTCTGCCGCATCCGTGACTTCGCGCACTTCATCGAGCCGCTGGCGCCCGAAGAGGCGCTGCGCTACCTGAACGAGTTCTACGCGCTCACCGGGACCGCGATCCAGCGCCGCCGCGGGATCATCGACAGCTTCCTCGGCGACGGAATCGTCGCGGTCTTCGGCGTCCCGCTCGACAACCCGACGCAAGAGGACGACGCGCTGCAGGCGGCGCTCGACATCGTTCGCCACGTGGTGGCGATGCGCGCGCGCTGGGAGAAGCAGCACCGCAAGCCGTTCACCGTCGGGATCGGGATCAACACGGGCGAGGTGATCGCCGGAGACACGGGCTTCCGCGAACGCCGCGAGTACACCGTGGTGGGGAGCGAGGCGACGTACGCGTACCGGCTGCAAGAAGCCGCGTTCTCGCTGAACGCCTACATCGTCGCGTCGCGCAGCACGTGCGAGCCGCTCACCTCCGAGTACAAGCTCGTCCCCGTGCGCGGCGTCCCGCTCCCCGGGGTGCGCCGGCTGCTCGACGCGTTCGTCGTGCGCGGCCGCGAACGCGGCAAGGAGACGTTCACCGTTCCGGACGGCGCGATGGTCGAGACGACGATCGTCGCGCCCGAGCCGCCGCAGGTCGCCGCGCCGCCGCCGCCCGAGCCGCCCGTCGCGCGCCCGGTCCCGCGCGCTCGCGCCGCGGCGCAACCGGCCGCGGCGCTCCCCGAGCTCGACCCCGGCTGGACCTCGCTCGCCGACCGGCCGATCTTCCCCGACCCGCCGCCGCCCCGCGCGAGCTACGAGGACCGCGGCGGCTCCTTCCAGCTCTAGGCGCCGGCGGGCTCCGAGCGGCGGTACAGGCGCCGCACGACGGGCTCGAGCGTCGCACCCTGCACGACCAGCGTGACGAGCACCGTCGCGAACACGGCGTCGATGATCTCGGCGCGGTGCGCGAGCCCCTCCGGCAGCGAGAGCGCGAGCGCGAGCGGGAGCGCGCCGCGCATCCCGGCCAGGAACACCGTCACGCGCGCCGCACGGCCCGGCCCCGCCGCGAAGGCGAGCGGAACGCGGGCCGCGAGCGTGACCGCGAGGGCGACGCCGATCAGGAGCGGCTCGTGCAGCGCGCGCCCCGCATCGATCGCGAGCCCGGTCGCGATGAAGACGAGCGCATTCGCGATGTAGGCGCCGGCGTTCCAGAAGCGGTCGACGTCGCGGACGTTGCTCACCGTCGCCTCGTCGCGATCGAGCAGCGCGCGGAGCGTGATCCCGGCCGCGGCCGTCGCGAAGATCCCCGAGAGATGGAGTGCGTCGGCGGCGAGGTACGCCGCGTACGCGAGCGCGACGGTTGCCGTCACCTCGTACTCCGCGGCGCTCGTCAGCCGCAGCACGCGCGCGCCCGCGTACGCGAGCGCGGCGCCGATCCCGATCGCGCCCGCCACCTGCACGACGCCGAACGCGATCGCGGCGAGCGCGTCGAGATGCGCCCCGGCCGCAAGGCTCAGTCCGATCCCGTACAGCACGACCGCGACGCCGTCGTTCGCCAGGGACTCGCACTCGACCAGCGTGCGGAGCCCGACCGGCACCGCGGCGCGCCGGAACACCGCGACGACGGCGATCGGATCGGTCGCCGAGACCATCGCGCCGAACAGCAGCGCCGCCCCGAACGGCAGCGCGCGGGTCGCCGCCAGCGCGCCCGCGATCGCGAACGCCGAGAGCAGCGTGCCGGGAAAGGCCAGCAGCGCGATCCGTCCCGCCCGCTCCCGCAGCGCACGCAGATCGACGTTCCACGCCGCCTCGAAGACGAGCGGCGGAAGGAACACGAACAGCACGGCCGGCCCGAACTCGAACGGCGGGCGAAGCTGCAGCAGCGATCCGGCCGCGGTGCCGACGGCGACCATCGCGACCGCGGCGGGGACGCGCACGCGCTCGGCCGCGATCGAGACGAGCACCGCGACGGTGAGCAGCGCAGCGAACGCCGCGACGCCGAGCGCGACGCCGTGATCGCTCACGCGAGCTGCGGGAGCACGTCCGAGGCGCGCGCGCGAATCGAGCGGGCGGCGTGCGGCGTCAGCGCGGTCTCCTCCGGATTCACCTCGACGACGTAGGCGCTCGTGCACCGTTTCGTCGCGAGCGATGCGGCGGGGTGAACGATCCCCGACGTGCCGACGACCAGCATGAGATCGGCGCGCCTCGCCGCCTCGAACGCCGCTTCGAGGACGTCCGCGGGCAGCGCTTCGCCGAACCAGATGATGTCGGGACGCCACATCCCGCCGCACGCGTGACCCAGCGACTCGAGATCGAACGCATCGTCGAACGGACGCCGCGCGTCGCAGTGCGTGCACTTCGCCTCGCGCAGCTTTCCGTGCAGCTCGAGGACGTTTCGCGATCCGGCGCGCAGGTGCAGCGAGTCGACGTTCTGCGTCGCCAGCGTGAAGCCGGCGCAGCGCTGCTCGATCGCCGCCAGCGCGCGATGGGCGGGCGAGGGTTCGACCGACCTGTGCGCGAGGCGCCGCTCGTTGTACCAGGTCCACACCAGCCGCGGATCGCGCGCGAACCCGCGCGGCGAGGCAAGCTCTTCGACGCGGTGGGTGCGCCAGAGTCCGCCGACGCCGCGAAACGTCGGCAGGCCGCTCTCGGCCGAGATCCCGGACCCGGTCAGGACCATCACGGACCGTGCGGCGTCGAGCCGTTCGCGCAGCTCCGTGGTGCCGGCTGCCGTGTCGTGCATCGTGCGCGCCCTTTCGAGGGACGATCCCATCCGCCCGTCCGGCGTGCGCGTTACCCCAGGGGTGACGGCGATGACGAAGCGAAGGCCTGCCCGATGGATCCGGGGGTCCGCCTGATGGAGCGAGTGAGCGCGCGAGACGTCGGCGCGTTCGAAGCGCTCTACGACGGATACCACCGGCTGGTCTTCGGGATCGGTCTGCGCATGCTGGGCGACGCCGCGATGGCCGAAGATTTGACGCAGAACGTGTTCTTGAAGCTTTGGACCGCACCGGAGACGTTCCGCGGCGGGTCGTTCGTCGCATGGGTCTCGCGCGTCGCGCGCAACCGCGCGCTGGACGTGCTCCGCTCGAAAGCCGTCCATCCGGAGAGCGAGATCCCGGCCGACCTCCCGCTCGCGGGTGCCCTCGACGACGACGTCTTTGCGCGGCTCGACGCGCAGCGGGTGCGCGATGCGCTGGCGACGCTCCCGCCCGAGCAGCGCGCGCTGATCGAGCTGGGCTTCTTCGGCGGCGTGACGCACCAGGAGCTCGCGCGCCGTACCGACACGCCGCTCGGCACGGTCAAGACGCGTATCCGCAGCGGCCTCAAACGGATGCGCGAACTGCTCGGCGAGCCGGTGTCGCGATGAACGAGTACGTCGACCGCGAGGCGATGCTCGAGTCGGTCGCGCTCTACGCGCTCGGCGTGCTGCCGCGCGAAGAGGCTGCGCTGGTGGCGGCCTTCGTCGCGAACGACGACGAGGCGCGCCGCGAGTATCTCGATCTGCGCGCCGCCGCCGATGCGCTCGCGCACACCGCCGAGGAACCGGTCGATTCGGCGCGTTCGGCGCGGATGAAGGAGCGGCTTCTCGCTCGGGTGCGAGCAGACGCCGAACCGGGCTCGGTCGCGCGCCGCCGGATCGGGCCGGCGTTCCCGGCGCTGCTGTGGGGGACGGGACTCGCGGGGGCCGCGGCGGTCGTCTTCGCCGTGGTGACCGTTGCCCAGGACCTGACGCTGCGCGGGGACCTCGCCTCGACGCAGCGGCGCTCGACGGCGCTGCAGACGCGGCTCGCGCAGAGCGAGCGCGCCGCGGCGCAGGACCGCCGCACGCTCACCGATCTCCTCGCGCCGGACGCCAAACGGTTCGACGTCGCGGCGGGGACCGTGGTGGTGCGCCGCGATCGCATCTACTTCGCCTTCTCGAAGCTGCCGCCGCTCCCGCGCGGCCGCGTCTATCAGGCTTGGACGGCCGCGAAGGGCTCGACGACGGTGGTCCCGAGCGTGACCTTCACGCCGAATCCCGACGGGGTCGCCGTCGTCGCGCTGCCCGTCGACGCGACGCGGGTCGGAGCCGTCGCGGTCAGCGTCGAACCGGAAGGCGGAAGCAAGGCGCCGACCACGACGCCGACCTTCGTACGACCCCTCACGTAAGAAGACGACCCGCCGCTGCTCGAGCCCGTCACCCGCGCGACGCGCCGCGAAGCGATCGCCTACGCCGCGCGCCGCCCGTACGACAACGTCTATCTCCAATGGGTGCTCGAGGGCGGCCACGGACCGGCCGCGCCCGACGAGCTCGTGCTGAGCCGCGACCGCGCCGGCGGGCCGAACGGCCTCATCTATTTCGGCGGTCAGCTCGTGCTCGCGGCCGACGGTGAGAGCGTGCTGGACGCGTTCGGAATCGAGACGCGCAAGCACCGCGGGCTGCGTAGCATCGTGGGGCCGAAGGCCGCAGCCGACGGGCTGTGGTCGCGCGTGCAGGGCTGGCATCCCGCGCCGATGCTCGTGCGGCGCGAGCAGCCGGTCTACGCGCTGCGCCGGGACTGGCTCCGCGACATCCCCGACGTCGGCGTCCGGCGGGCGCGGGACAACGAGGCGGAGCTGGTCGCCGATCACAGCGGCCGGATGATCCTGGCCGAGCTCGGGTACGACCCGCGGGCGAACCGCGCCGGGTTCGTCGCAGCCGTCCGGCGCGCGATCGCCGCAGGGTCGTGGTGGGTGTGGATCGTCGAGGGCGTGCTGCGCTTTCAGCTCAACGTCGGGCCGCGCACCGCCGCGACGGCGCAGCTGCAAGGCGTCTGGACGCCGCCCGATCAACGCGGGAACGGGTACGCGTCGCTCGCCCTCGCCGCGACGGCGCGCCGGCTCTTCGCCACGGAGGCCACGCTCTCGCTCTACGTCAACGACTTCAACGCTCCGGCGATCGCGCTCTACGAGCACGTCGGCTTCAACCGCGTCGGCACGTTCGCCACGTATCTGTTCCCGTGATGCGCGGCTTCGCGCTCGACGCGCTGGCGTTCGTCCTCGCCTGGATCGCCGCATCGGCTCCGCTGCCCCGCACATGGATCGAGAACGGCTACGCCAACGGCCTCTTCTCGGCGATGAACCGGGCCGTCGTCCCGCTCACCGACCGCGTCCCGTTCGCGGTCGGCGATCTGGAGATCATCGCCGTCCTCGTCGCGCTCGCGGTCTGGTGGACGCGGGCGATGCGCCGGGCGCCGCGCGGCCGCAAGCTGCGCGCGGCGGGAGCGCTCGTCGTCCACACGGCCGGTCTTGCCGCGATCGGCATCGTGCTGTTCGAGCTGCTGTGGGGGCTGAACTATCGCCGCGAGACCGTCGCGTCGCGCGTCGACTACAGCGAGGCGCGCGTGACCGACGTCGCCGTCGCGCGCTTCAGCGAGCGGATCGTCGGGATCCTCAACGCCGACGTCGCCGCGGCGCACCGCGAGGCGCTCGACCGCACGAAGCTGCGGGCGGCGTACGAGCCGGTGATCCGGCGCCTCGGCGACGACTGGGACGTCGCCGTCACGCTCCCCAAGATCACGCTGCTCGATCCGTACTACGAAGCCGCGGGGATCGGCGGGCAGTACTCGCCGTTCTCGTTCGAGACGCTGCTCAACGCCTCGTTCCTGAGCCACGAGGTGCCGCGCGCGCTCGCCCACGAGTGGGCGCATGCGGGCGGCTTCACCGACGAAGGCGACGCGAACTTCATCGGCACCCTCGCGTGCCTGCGCTCGGACGACCCGCTCATCCGCTATTCCGGCGCGTTCTGGACGTACGGCGAGCTGCCGGACTCCGAGCGGCGGCGGCTGCACCTCGACCCGCGCGTCGTCGCCGACTTTCAGGCCAGCCGCGAGCGCTTTCTGCGCCACTACCGCCCGCAGCTCTTCGCGATGCAATGGCGCTTCTACGACCGCTTTCTGCGCAGCAACGGCGTGAAGGGCGGCGTCGCCTCATACGGGTTCTTCTTCAAGCTCCTGGTCGGGACGCGACTCGACGCGGAGGGGCTGCCGGTGGTACGATCAGCGCCTGAGAGGTGACGCGATGATCGCCCGGCTGTCGTCCCACTGGTGGCTCTTCCTCATTCGGGGGATCTTGGCGCTCGCACTCGGGATTTTGATGCCGCTCTTCCCGGGAGCCGCGATCTTCACGGTCGCGATCCTGTTCGGCGCGTACGCCTTCGTCGACGGCATCGTCGCGATCGTCGCCGCCGTCCGCATGAACCACGCGGACACGCGCTGGGCCTGGCTCCTGCTCGAAGGCGCGCTCGGCGTGATCGTCGGCGTCATCACGTTCTTCTATCCGGGGATCACCGCGCTCTGGCTCGTCTACCTGTTCGCGGCGTGGGCGATCGTGACGGGCATCCTCGCGATCGCGACGGCTCTGCGGCTCCGCAGCGTCGTCTCCAACGAATGGCTGACGATCCTGCTCGGCGTGCTCTCGGTCATCGCCGGGATCGTGATCTTCTTCGTCCCGGTCGCCGGCGTCTTCGCGATCGTGTGGACGATCAGCATCTACGCGCTGCTGGCCGGGATCTTCCTGATCGGACTTGCCTTTCGATTGCGCGGCCTGCACCGCGGGCCGGTCGGAGGAGCGGCCGCGTAACCGAGGCCGTCACGCGAGGGCGGGCGTGAGGCGGCGCGCGTTCTCCGAGGTGATCGCGCGCAGCGCCGCGTCGGAGATCGCCAGGGCGCGCAGCCCGCGCAGATCGCCGTCGTACGGGTACGGGATGTTCGGCCAGTCGGTGCCGTAGACGATCTGCGCGGCACCGCGCTCGACGTCGTCGCGCGCGATGCGAATGCGCGACGGCGATTCCGGTCCGAACGCCATCGTCGTGTCGAGGAACAGCCGCGGCTCGGTTTGCATCAGGTCGAGGTAACGCGGATGATCCGGCATCCCGAAATGCGCGACGACGACGCGCAAGCGCGGGTGCTCGGCGAGGACGCGCGCGATGCGGCCGGGCCCGTCGTTGGTGTCGTTCGACCACGGGATATGGCCGACGTGCGCGAGCACGAAGCCTTCGTGCTCGGCGACCGCGTCGAGGACGCCGGCGAGGCGCGGGTCGTCGAGCCCGAAGCGCTGCACGTCCTCGTGCAGCTTCAGCCCCGCGCACCCGCCGCGCAGCGCGTCGCGCATGTCGCCCTCGGGATCAGGATCGTCCGCGTGGACGGTGCCGAGCGGGACGGCGCCGGCACCGAGCTCCCGTGCCGTCGCGTTCAGCCAGGCGTTGAGGTCGCGCGCGATCCCCGGCTTGTGCGCGTACGAGCAGAACGCGAACTTCTCGACGCCGTGCTCGCGCAGCCCGCGCGCGACGTCGCGCGGTTCGGTCGGGTGCTCGAGCACCCACGGGCTGCGCTCGGCGAACCAGCGCCGGATCGCCGCGAACAGCCGCGGCGGGTGGAGGTGCGTGTGGACGTCGATCACCGAGCGGCATGAGCGCGCCCGCGCTCGGACGGTTGCGCGCTCCTTGGTCGGGCTTACGGCCCGGCTCAATCCTTAACGCGCGGCTCATCGCGCTCGCGAGGAGTCCCGGGCCAAAGGTCGCACCTCCTCGGGTCATGCAATCCGCCTCCGCCTCCGCCAAGATGCGTCGTACGCCTGCTTGGGTGAACTTTGCCGGCCTCTCCGTCGTCCATCTCGGGGCGCTGTGCGCCTTCATCCCGGGGACGTTCCACTGGAGCGCGCTGATCGTGCTCCTGGTCCTGTACTACGCGACCGGCGCCTGGGGGATCTGCCTGGGCTACCACCGCGTTCTGACCCACCGCAGCCTGCGGCTCTGGAAGCCGCTCGAGTACCTGGCGACGATCCTGGGAGTCCTGGCGATGCAGGGCGGCCCGATCGACTGGATCTCGACCCATCGCGCGCACCACGCGCACACCGATAAGGAAGGCGACCCGCACGACATCCACAAGGGCGTGCTCTGGGCGCACATGGAGTGGCTCTACAAGCGGAACGAGTCGATGCTGAGCATCGAAGAGCAGCACCGCCTGGCGCCCGACCTCGCCAACGACCGCTTCTACCGCTTCATGGAAGCGACGAACATCTGGTGGACGATCGGGCTCGGCGTCCTGCTGTTCGCGATCGGCGGCTGGTCATGGCTGATCTGGGGTCTGTTCGTGCGCGTCGTGATCACCTACCACATCACGTGGCTGGTGAACAGCGCGGCGCACTACAGCGGGTACCAGAGCTTCCGCACCGGCGACAAATCGACCAACAACTGGTGGGTCGCGATCCTCGCCTGGGGCGAAGGCTGGCACAACAACCACCACGCGTTCCCGTTCAGCGCGAAGCACGGCCTGCGCTGGTTCGAGATCGACACCACCTGGTGGACGATCAAGGTTCTGGCGTGGCTCAAGCTCGCGCGCGACGTGAAGCTGCCGACGCCGCAGATGGTCCAGCGCCTGCAGGTCCAGAGCGTCCGCCGAGAGCGCGCGTAGCCCGAACAGGAAACGCGGCGGACGCGTCGCAGTGCGCGCGGAGGAGGGACGGCCCATGGAGGACCGCCGCAGGGAAGACCGCCGGAAGCTGTACGGCAAGCCGTTCTTGGCGATGCTGATCGGAGCGCTGCCGGAAGACCGCCGCAAAGGCGAGCGCCGCCGCGAGGAGCGTCCGCCGGCGGCGGCGTTCGAGGCGCTCGGCGGAACCGTCGAGACGCTGCGCGGCGACGACGCACGTGGCGGGAACGTGTCGGAATCGAACCGACCAGCCGTCTTGCGACGGCCTCACCAGTTTTGAAGACTGGGCGAGCCACCAGACCCGTACGCTCCCATATGGTGTTACGCGGTTTTCCGGTCGTTCAGCGGACCGGCCGCAAGTCGACGCGCGAACGCGGTGGCCCGGCGCGATCGGCCCGGCGACGTCTTCGCCCGTTCCCTCGGTCGCCGCGAACTCCTGGGCCAATGTTCGGTCGTGTGTCTTCTGTCGGTCGCTTTCGGCCTCACCGCGGTGTGGTAGCTCGGGCACGAATGGCGTTGCTTGCAGCGTTCCCGGAGGCCGTCGAGGCTTCGAACGTAGGCGGTCTTGAAGACCGGGATTCTTTGCCTCGGCTCGCGGACCCCGCGGTGATCACGAAGCTGGTGCGCGGCGATACGATGCTTGACGCTGAAGTGATCGATGCGATGGAGCGATGTCATCCTTCCGTTGGCTGCTCGAGCACGACTCCAGACGAAGCTTTAGCGGACTTTACGCCTTGGCCGTTCATGCGCAGCCGCTAATTTGGTGACCGCCTGAGCGCCCCATGTGATTCGGTGCGGCGTGTCGGTCCGGAACATCGCCAGCCCGTCCTAGCGGGCATTGGAAGATCGTGCGGCGATATTTGCCGCGACACAGCGTCGCGGGCAACGACACTTCTTCGTGGAATGCATCCAGTCGCTGTCCCGCTCCAGCGAACGTCGCGCGACTGGCTCAGCGTGAAACATTGCAGAAGACAAGCGCGCGTACCCGTTCGACTGCGCAAGGCCTGCCGACAAGGCATCGCGCCAAGCGCACGCGAAAACGCCCTGGACTTTGAACGGCCTGGAAGAGATACGAACGCTCCAACAACTCGAGGAGCTCAGCGAAGGCATCGATTTTGAGGCGAAGGCCGCCCAGGGAAAAACCGGTCGCGGCGCCGTACCCGATTCGGTTTGGGAGACGTATTCGTCTTTCGCGAACACCGCTGGGGGATTAATCGCGCTCGGTGTAGCGGAGAATCAGGCGAACCACAGTCTAACCGCTGTTGGCCTCACAGACCCGGAGAAGGTTCGTCGCGATTTCGTCACCACGGTCAACAGCAACCGCGTTAGCCGCAACATCCTTTCGGATGATGACATTCGTGTGGTGGATATCGAAGGGGTTAGCATCGTACTGATTGCGGTACCGCGTGCGTCGCGTACGGAGCGGCCAGTCCATGTCGGCCCGAATCCGCTTTCGGGCACCTTTCGTCGCATGCACGATGGAGATCAACGATGCGACGAGCAGACAGTGAAAGCCATGATGGCCGATGCGCTTGCGGAAGATCGGAGTGCGAAGGTCGTTGCAAACTATAGCCTCGACGACTTTGAGGACCAAAGTGTTCGGCGCTATAGGTCGCTCTTAGCCTCCGTCAACCCGGAGAGCGATCTGCTTAGCAAGGACCGGGCGACATTTCTTCGCACTATCGGCGCCGCCGCATTGGACAGAGATACCAGAAAGGTCCGTCCCACATTAGCGGGGCTAGTTATGTTCGGGGAACATGCGGCTATTGTTGAGCGACTCCCAAATTTCAGTTTGGACTACCGGCGCATCGAGAGCTCTGCTCAAAGGTACGTCGACCGTGTTCACTGGGACGGGAACTGGTCAGGCAATCTCTTCGACTTCTATACGGCTGTCGCTCCACGTCTATTTCGTGGTGTTCCGCGCGGTTTCGCGCTAAATCAAGAAATGCAGAGGATCGACGATACGTCTATCCAGGTCGCTTTGCGAGAAGCTCTAGTAAACGCCATTATTCACGCCGACTATGAACTTCCGGGCGGCGTCGTCATTGTTCAGGCGCTTGATCGTTTCCATTTCCGAAATCCGGGGATGATGCGCGTGCCCGTGGAGCAGGCACTATTGGGCGGGATCAGTGATTGCCGGAATGCGCGGCTCCAGCAAATGTTTAGGCTCGTTGGATTCGCTGAGCAAATCGGCTCGGGTGTTCCGCGCATTTTCGAAACCTGGCTCGGCCGTTCATGGCAAAGGCCCGACCTTCACGATGCGGTGCTGCCCGACCGCACGGAACTAACGATGCTAATGACAGATTTTTTGCCGCCCAGCGTGGCCGCCGTGATCGGGCAAATGGGAAGCGACGCCGACATAATGACACGCGAGGAGAAGTACGTGCTCGGCATGGCACTGCTGAATCGACAGATCACGAATCGTGATGTACGCCTTCGCGCCGGTATGCACGCGAGGGATGTAACCGTTCTGTTGGCACAGCTTGTCTCGCGCAATCTCCTGCAGCGCCACGGACGAACGACCGCGGCTCACTATACTCCGGGAACTAAATTGATTTGGTATCAGGCTTTCGCGAATGCGGCAAGCAAGCTAGGGCCTGATATCGTCGCGGAAGACACCCGCGCGAAACCGCCTGCTGGCGGGAATGTCGGAGTTTCGCCCGAGTCCGACATTGTGGGCTCAAAAGTCGGACTAGGTCCCCACCCGAATCCCGCACGGGTGCCACAGCAAGGCGAGCAATCGCTTTTCGACCTGCCGCGCCTTGACTTCGACGAGTCAGTTGTGGACCTCGTTCGTGACTCGAACTACGCGGATAAGGACAAAGTCGAGCAAGCGATCATCGCCCTCTGTTCGACCGAGCCGCGTGGAGTGAGGGAACTCGGAACGCTCCTGAGGCGCAACCCCGACTATATGCAGAGATCGGTCGGGGAACTGGTTGAGCGCGGGTTGCTCAAGCCAACGCGGACGCCACGACACCCGCGGCAGAAGTACACCGTTGCACCACCGAAATGGGCGGCCGAAACTGAACTGGCCCCTTAATAAGCCGACCGCCTGTCCGTTCGCCCCGGAATGTACCGAGTTGCTATCCGCGCAATGCGGGTTCAATCGCGTGCCGTACGGCGACGCAGCTCGGCGCAGAGCGGTGACTCATGTACGGCCGCGCGTTCCTCGACACAGCCTGTGCGAAGGACCTAGGCGTGCGGGGGGTCGTCCTGCTGTCGGGAACGGGCGCCATGGGCGGCCGCAGCCGAAAGCGCACGAATGATTGGGGAAATCCCGCCAGTGGCAATCGGTACGCGGTGCGCCCACGTACCGGAACGACTATTGACGAGCGGGCACGACGGCCTCACCAGTTTTGAAGACTGGGCGAGCCACCAGACCCGTACGCTCCCACGCGCGACGTCTGGCTTCTTGTCAAGGCCGGTCGCGCCGAGTCCTTCGCGAACGTTGATTCGATCGCTCGGGCGGGCCGGACGGATCCTCGCGACCGTCGCGGCGCTGGCCGCGACCGCATGCGCGCAGCGAAGCGCCGGGCCCGGCGACGCGGCCGCGCCGGTCACGCTGGTCGTCGCGCAGCAGCGCGAGCCCGGCTCGCTCAATCCCGCGCTCGAGAACGGAACCTCGTCGACCGAGTGGGGCGAGCTGATCTTCCAGTACCTGGTGAAGTACGACGACCGGGGAACGCTGATCGGCGACGCCGCGACCGAGGTCCCCTCACTGCGCAACGGCGGAATCAGCCGTGACGGGCTCACCATCACGTATCACCTGCGGCGCGGGCTGCGGTTCTCCGACGGCACGCCGCTGACCGCGCACGATTGCGTCTACTCGGTCGACGCGATCAACGATCCGAACAACGACCCGCAGTCACGCTTCGGATACGACGTCGTCTCCAGGGCCGAAGCGCGCGACGAGACGACGCTGGTGCTGCACCTGAAGCGGCCCTTCGCGCCGCTGCTGGTCACGGTGCTCGCGCCCCAAGGGTTCCCGATTCTGCCCGCGCACCTGCTGGCGCGGCTGCACGACTTCAACCGCATCCCGTTCAACTCGGCGCCCGTCGGCTCGGGACCGTACGCCGTCGTCAAGTGGACGCGCGGCGAGGCGGTCGAGCTGCGCGCGAACCCGTACTACGCCGGCGGGAAGCCGAAGATCGAGCGGCTGCGGATTCGCTTCGCCCCCGATCCGAACACCGCGATGAACCTGCTCCGCACCGGCGAGGCGCAGGGCTATTTCTCCGACCTCGACTACGGGAACTACCCGGTACTGCAGCAGATCCGCGGGATGCGTGTGACCCGCACGCCGATGAACGCGGTCGGTGCGATCATCTTCAACACCTCCGATCCGGTGACGAAGGACGTGCGCGTCCGGCGCGCCCTTGCGGCGGCGCTCGACGTGCCGTCGATCATGCAGAAGACGTATCGCGGCGCCGTGAGCACCACGAACGCCGGGCGCGGCCTGTTCCTCCGGGCGCACGAGCCGAAGGCGTTTCCCGACAGCCGCTACGATCCCGGCGCGGCGCGCGCCCTGCTCGAGGCGGCCGGCTGGTCGGAGGCGGCCGACGGTATCCGCCGCAAGAACGGCAAGCCGCTCGAGGTGCTGTTCATCATGCAGGCCGCGACGCCGGGTGACGCGATCATCGGGAACGCGGTCGCGCAGTACGAGCGCGCCGTCGGCGCCGCGGTCGTCCTCAAGGCATTCAACGTCACGCAGTTCGTCGCGCCGGCCGATCAAGGCGGGCCGGTGTACGGCGGGAAGTTCCAGATGGCGCTCTATCCCTTCGTCAACGGCGACGACCCGGACACGAGCGACCAGTTCAGTTGCAAGACCGTGCCGCCGCACGGCTACAACAAGTCGCGCATCTGCGACCCGCGGATCGATGCGCTGCTGCTCGCGGGCCAGCGCACCTACGACACGACGCAGCGCAAGGCGATCTACGCGCGCCTGCAAACGATCCTGCACGACCGGCTCCCGATCGTGCTGCTCTATCAGCGTCCGGAGCTCGACACGTTCACCGAGCGGCTCCGCAACCAAACCACGTCCGTCTCGACCGCGTGGTGGAACGTGGGCTCGTGGCAGCTCGCGCCCTAGCTCGCGCTACGCCTCGTCGTTCTCGTGCTCGGGCGGGTCTTCGAGCGTGATCGGGCCGTCGAACACTTCGAGGACTTCGCTCCCGGCGATGACCACCGCGTCGCGGTCTTTGTCGACGATCGCTTCGCTCGCCTCGAACCAAGCGATCGGCCCGTCTTCCTCGTCCTCCTCACCGGGTGCGAGGTAGGCGAACTCGAGCAGACCCACCGCGGCCAACGCGTCGACGATCGCCGCGGCCGGTGCGAGCGCCTCGGCCCGCGCGGCCTCATCGCCGTCGTCGACCCGGCGCAGGATCGCGCGGAGCTCTTCGGAGAGGTGCTTCGTGACTGCCGCGTGCTCGAGCGGATCGGCCTGCGTCTGCGTGTCGTCCTGGTTCACGAGGCGGCCTTCGACGCGGGAACCGGCCGGTCCGGTCTGTCGTTGTCTGCGCAGGTGTTCACGATCACGCACGCACGCCGCCGCCGCGGGCTCTTGGCCGCGCTCGCATTGACGGCTTTCACGCTCGGGACGCTTCCCGTCGCCTCCCCCGCGGCTCCGGCGAAAGCGCCGGCGCCGTCGAAGACCGCGACGGCGAAGAAGCCGGCCTCAGCGAAGAAAGCGCCGCCGAAGCCGGCGACCGCGTACCACCCGAAGCCCGGGCTCGCGCCGGCCGACGAGTATTTCGGGCGCCTCAAGATGAGCGTTCTCGGCGTGCGCAACAAGGTCAAGGACCTCGGCATCGACGCCGACGTGCATCCCGAGCACGACACGGCGATCCTCGGGAACGCGCTGTGGGTCGAAGACGCGATGCGCGATTGGGCGAAGAAGTACCCCTTCGATCGCTGGCTGCCGCGCTACGCGTACGCGCTCGAAGTGATGTACGAGCGCATCCCGAGCACCGACGCGCATCGCCGCGCGCTCAAGCAGATCTCGTATCTCACCGCGTACTTTCCGCAAACGGTCTACGGAAGGATCGGCCGCGCGAAGCTCGCGCTCGGCGTCCCGACGCCCGATCCGGCGGCGACGCCGGTCGTCATGAGCGAGCTCGAACGCCTCGCCTTGATCGACGGGAAGGTCGCTCCGACGCTGCCGCCGGCTCCGGCGCCCGCGCCGTCACCCTCGCCGGCGGCGGCGGTTCCGTCGAGCGAGACGACGCCTGCGCCGTCGGCCTCCGCGCGCCCCTAGCGCAGCCCGTCGTAGCGGTCGCGCGCGAGCCACGCCTCCGTGACGCGACGGCGCAGGTCGAGCTCGCGCTCGGTGGCGGTCGCGACGCTGCCGCCGACACGCTCGTTCAGCGTCGCGTGGATCTTGCGGTGCGCGACGCCGAAGCGGACGCTCACCCGCGAGACGAGCCCCTGCAGCGAGCGCCGCAGCGACTCCTTGCGCTCCGCGGTGGTCAGAACCGCCGCCGCCTCGGGCGCGCGTTCGCGCGGCTCCTCGGCGTATGAACCTTCCGCGAAGGCGGCGGGATTGAAGAGCGGCCCGAAATCGACGACCCGCTCGTCGGTCGTGCGCGCGGCGATCGCTTCGTAGAGCCCCGCCTCGCCGGCCCGTTCGGCGCGCTGCGCCGCCTCGAGCGCGACCAGCTCGGCGTCGCGCTCGTCGCGGCCGCGCAGCCCGTGCCGCACGTCCACGGTGATCGAGTGCGCCAGTTCGCGCAACCGCGCATCGTCCGGGACGAAGACGTACGCCTCGTTGTCGTCGACGCCCTCGATCGTGCGCACGAAGCGCCCGCAGAACTGCCGGAAATAGAGCTCCGTGACGACGTTCGACGCGAAGACTCCGACCCGCAAGCGCGGGATGTCGACGCCTTCGCTCACCATGTGCACGGCGACGATCCACGGATCGCTCGAGCGTGCGAAGGCGGCGATGCGGTCCGATGCGTCGGCGAGGTCCGAGACCACGATCGCGGGCCGTACGCCGATCCGCCGTTCCATGAGCGCCGCGATCTCGCGGGCGTGATCCTGGTTCATCGCGGCGACGAGGCCGGCGGCGTCCCGGTGCCCTTCGGCCCGCACGGAGAGCAGCCGCAGGTGCGCGCGTGAGAGGACGTCGCCGATCCACGCTTCCTGCGTGAGCATCGTGCGCAGCCGCTCGGAATGATGCCGCTTCTCGCGCAGCGCCGTATCGAACGTCGCCGACATCGCCATCCCGTCGCGCGCGATCCATTCCGCCTCGCCACCGTGCAGCGCGAAGACGAGCGCGCGGCACACGCCGTCGCGCAGCGCCGCGGCGTAGTCGTACGCGAAATCGGCGACCGAGAGGCCACCGTCGTACCGCACGAACGGGATCGCGGTCCCGTCGCTGCGGAACGGCGTCCCCGAGAGCGAGACGCGGTGCGATGCCGGGTCGAAGGCGTCGCGCAGCGCCTTCCCCCAGGTCGCGTCGTCGCCGGCGTGGTGGATCTCGTCAAGCAGCACGGCGACGCCGCCGGCGTGGACCGACTCGTCGCGGCAGAGGTGCCGGTACAGCGTCGGTGCCGCGCAGACTTGCTGGTAGGTGACGACGGCGCCGTGGACGTCGCGCGCGAGGCGCCGCTGCGCGTTCGCGAACTTGTGGTCGAGCACGATCCCCGCGCCCATCATCGCACGCGCGACCTGGGCCTTGAGGTGCTCGCGCGGGACGACGACCACGACCCGCCCGGCGGCCCCGTCGCGGAGCAGCGCGTGGGCCACCCGCGTCGCGAAGCGCGTCTTCCCGGCACCGGGGGTAGCGACGATCAGCGCATCGCCCGGCCGATCCGCCTCCCATCCCTCGAACGCCGCACGCTGCCACGCGCGCAGCGGTAGCCTCCAGCCCGGAAGACGCGGTCCCGCCACAGGGTCAGGTCGGTTCTCAGCCTCCCGCGGCGCATCATCCGAGGACAATCGCCGGCCGGTGACGACGCGTTCGGGCGAGGTATGAAAGGACAATCTTTGCGGTACAGAGTATTCCGCCGCAACCCCTCCGCACCGGAGCACCCTCGTGGACGTCACCCGCGCCATCGCCGACCTGGACGAAGTCCGTACCCGCCTCGCGGCGGTCCAGCGGTTCCGTGGCCTCTCCGGCCCCGCCGCCTTGGCGAGCGGGATCGGGGCGCTCGGAACCGGCGCCGTCCAGCTCGCCGTCGTCCCCTACCCGCACGGCGGCCAGGACGCGAGCCGCTACGTCGCCCTGTGGATCGCCTGCCTGGCGTTCGCGCTGGCGGTGAACTACGGCGCCGTCGCCGTCTGGCTGGTCCGCAATTGGTCGTCGCGGACGCGGACCGAGCTGCGTACGGCCGCGCTGACGATCACCCCGTCGATCGCCGCCGGCGGCGCCTTCACCGCCGCCCTGCTCGGCCGCGGCGAGGTCGGCTTGCTGCCGGGGGCCTGGGCGCTGCTGTACGGTCTCGGCCTGCTCGCGGCCCGGCCGATGCTGCCGCGCGGCGTCGTCGTGGCGGCGCTCGGGTTCGCCGCGACCGGGACGGCGCTGCTGTTCGCCGGCGGGACGAACGCGCTCGCGTGGTGGGTGATGCCGGCGACGTTCGGCCTCGGGCAGAGCGGGATCGCGCTGATGCTGCTGCGCGACGAAGCGTCGCGCGCCGCCGAGGAGGTTCGCGCGTGAACGCCGACTCCGACGCGCCGTTCGCCTTTCCGGGGCTGGAGCGGATCTTCCACGAGCGCGGGCGGCTCGCCGTCTGCGCCTGCCTGATCGCGAACCCCGACGGGATGCGCTTCACCGATCTTCAGGACGCCTGCGGTCTGACCGACGGCAACCTGAACCGCCACCTGCACGCGCTCGCCGAAGTCGGCGTCGTCAGCAGCGAACGGGTGCGCGGGCGCGGCCGCCCGACGACGATCGTCCGCATCACGGACGAAGGCCGGACGCGCTTCCTGGGGTACGTCGACGAGCTCGAATCGGTCGTGCGCGGCGTGCAGCGGCGCGCCGAACCGTCGTCCGCCTCACCCCTGGCGGCGCAGTCGTGATCGAGCGCGCGCCGGTCGCGACGGGCGTACCGCGCCACGTCGCGATCATCATGGACGGAAACCGGCGCTGGGCGCGCACGCGCGGCCTCCCCGCGCTCGAAGGGCACCGCCGGGGGATGCACGCGCTGGAGCGCACCGTCGACGCGGCGCTGCGTGCCGGGATCGCGATGCTGACCGTCTACGCGTTCAGCGAGGAGAACTGGAGCCGCGAGCGCGGCGAGGTCTTCTCGCTCTTCGGTCTCGCCGAATCGTTCGCGCGCGAGAAAGCCGCGGCGCTCGCGGCGCGCGGCGTGCGCGTCCGCGTCATCGGCCGCCGCGACCGGCTCCCGAAGGGGGTCCTCGAGGCGTTCCGCACGCTGGAGGAGCGGACGGCGACCGGCAGCGCGATGCTGCTCACCATCGCGGTCGACTACGGCGCGCGCACCGAACTGCGCGACGCCTGCCGCGCGCTCGCGCGCGACGTCGCGGCGGGACGCATCGCACCGGAACAGATCGACGAGAACGCGATCGCGGCGAAGCTGTGGACCGCCGGGCTCCCCGATCCCGACTTGGTCGTGCGCACCGGCGGCGAGCTGCGGCTCTCGAATTTCCTGCTCTACCAGTGCGCGTACGCCGAGCTGTGGTCGACCTCCGATCCGTGGCCCGACTTCGACGGAACGACGCTGCACCGCGCCGTCGACGCATACGCCGGACGCGAGCGCCGCTTCGGGAGCTGACCCGCGACGCGCGGATCGCAGACGGCGGCACATTGACGGCAGGCCGAAGCGGGTCGCCGCGAAGGCCGCACCCCGGGCTCGCTGAACGCCGAACGGCATGCTGACGATTGCCACGGCGGCGCTGCACCTTGCGGTGCTCGCGGGCGCCCCGGCCGCCCCCGGGAGCGGGTGCGGGGCTCAACCGCGCGAGACGGTCCTCTGCTGGTTCGCCGCGTTCAACCGGCACGACGCAGCGGCGATCGAGCGGCTCTACGCGCCGGACGCCGTGCTGCGCGATCCGGATCATCGCATGCTGCGGGGAAACAAGCCGATCGCCGCGACCTACCGGAGCCTGTTCAGGCACATCCCCGACGTGCATGACCGGTTGCTCCACGTCGACGTCGCCGGACGCCGCGTCTACGTCGAGTTCATCTCGACGGGCAGCTCCGGCGGCAAGACGTTTCATCTCCCGATCCTGAGCGTCCTGACCGTCGAAGGCGGCCGCATCGTCGAGGACTCGACCTACTTCGACCGTCAGGCGACCGGCTGAGCCGGCCGGAAGAGTCGAGCCGAACCGTTCCGGTCAGCTCATCAGCGCGCGGAAGCGCTCGTCCTCGCGCAAGCCGGCGAGGCGCGGGTCGAGCGCGTAGAGCTTCCGCTCGACGCGCGCCTTCGGTTCGCGCAAGCCGAGCTTCACCCAGGCGATCGCGTCGTCGCGCCGCCCGAGCGCGAGACAGATCGCCGAAGCGGTCGCGGTGTCGATGTGGTCGTCCTCGCGCGGCCGCACGTTCGGCATCACGCGCGGCGAGCGTCCCGCGCGCAGTTCGAGGAACGCCTGGAGCATCCCGAGATAGTCGTGCTTTTCGGCCGGGAAATGATAGGCGGCGAGGGCCTTCACCGCTTCGTCGTGATTGCCGAGCTCGGCGTCGGCGAGGGCCAGGTAGACGCGCGCATCCTTCCACGACGCGTCGAGATCCATCACCTGGCGAAACGCTGCGCGCGCCTCGGCGTAGCGCCCGCCGTAGTACAGGGCCTTTCCGTACCAGAGCAGATCGATCGGGCTGAGCGGATCGAGCTCGGTCGAGCGGCGCAGCGCGACGCGCGCGCCTTCCGCGTCGCCGCGGTACAGCCGCGCGACGCCGAGGAACTCGTACGCCGGCGCGTGATCGGGTCGCAGCGCGATGCCGGCGCGGAGCATCCGTTCGGTGGTGTCGAGGTCGCGGTCGCGGTCGAGCGCGATCCAGGCCAGCGTCGTCATCGCCTCGCCCGAGCGCGGATCGCGGCGCAGCGCCTCGCGCGCGTACGCCTCGGCTTTGCGGAACGCGACCTCTTTGGGCGCGATCCGCGTGTACTCCCAATCGCCGGTCGTCACGTACGCATCGCCGAGCGCCGCGTATCCGCGCGCGTCGTTGGGGGCGAGCGCGACGACGCGCGAAAAGTTGGCGATCGCGATGCGGACGCCTTTCTC
Source organism: Candidatus Elarobacter sp. (assembly GCA_036402855.1). Lineage (GTDB taxonomy): Bacteria > Vulcanimicrobiota > Vulcanimicrobiia > Vulcanimicrobiales > Vulcanimicrobiaceae > Vulcanimicrobium. The sequence goes on from DASWSC010000006.1 coordinate 20,976, forward strand.
CGTGCGCCGGTTCCAGTTGTAGCGGCCGACGGCGTACGCGCGCGCCGCGTCGCCGGCGAGCTGCGGCTGCGCGACCGACGAGCTGCTGCCGATCGAGACGCCGCCCGACAGTACGACGATCGCCAGCGCGGCCGCCGCGGTGCGCAGCACGAACGCGCCGCGCGCGGCGGCGCTTCGGCGCGGCGGCTGCTCATCTCCGACGGGCGGAACGAAGCGGTACCCGCGGCGCGGGATCGTCTCGACGAAGCGCCGGCCGTCGCCGTCGGGATCGAGCGCGCGCCGGATCAGGTAGATCGTCTGCGTGAGGTTGCCGTCCTCGACGAACCCGTCGGGCCAGAGCGCGTCGCGCAGCGCATTCTTCTCGACCAGCGACCCCGGCTCGGCGAGCAGCAGCCCCAGCGCTTCGGCGACTTTCGGGGCCAAGGGCACAGTGCGGCCGTCGCGGCGGAGAACGCGCTCCTCGCGATCGAAGGTGAACGGCGGGAAGGCAAGCCGGCAGCCCATGATGGGCGTCGAGACTTCGCCGTGCGCCTCAGAAGCCGCCTCCGAGGCGTATGAGATACTTGACAATCCAGCGGTCCAAGGTCGAGGCTGCAGCAGGCGTTCCATAGTTCAGAAAGAGCTCGTTTCCGTTGGCGAAGCGTTTGCGGAGTGACCCTGCCAAGTTTCTGCCGGGCGTCGCGAAGCCGCCGCGGCCGCTCACGTCGCGATAGGCGATCGAGGCGTTTCCGTCGCGGCCGAGCGGGACCGCGACCGAGACCCGCCGCAGCCACTGGCCGTCGCTCGGTCCCGAGAATGCCGCTTCACGCGTCCCCGCGTAGTCGACGGCCAACGTCGCCGATCCGAGCGCTCGCGCCAACGACGTCGTGGTCTGGTGCAGGTAGTACGTCCCGAACGTCCCTGACTGGTAGTCGCTCCGCAGCGAGTTCGGCGTCCCCTCACCGTAGCCGAATCCGGCGCTCCACGTCTTGTACGGGAGAAGCTGCTGGTCGCGGTATCCGTGCAGTCCGCCGCTGTAGTAGTCGCCTTCGTAAGTGCGCAGCGACCCGTTCTGATCGTTCAGGTAGAACGCGAACGGCGAGCGCATGCGCAACGTGAGGTAGGCGTCCGCGTCGCTGACGTGCACGTTGCCTTGATGATCGAGCCAGCGGTCCGCGTAGAGATAGAGCTCGGCGTTCTTGAAGACGCCGTGCTTCGGCGAGCGGTTGAGATCGAGCGAGAGCTCGGGGCCGCGGACGTCGGCGATGTTGGTGAAGCCGTCGATCGGCGCGTACTGCGCGCCCGTGTCGACCCAGAACAGCGCGCCTTCGAGCCCGGGCTTCTGGATGTCGATGTAGGCGCCGTTGTTCTGCGCTTGGCTCGGGCGCGTGACGAACGTCCCCGTCTCCTGCGCGTGGCCGGCGCCGTAGACCAGACCGCTGGCCAGCGAACGGCCGAAGCCGCCGACATCCCACGTGCGGTCATGGACGTTCCCGTGCGACGCGTTGACGCCGTCGACCCAGAACGCCAGCGTGTTGTTCGGACGGCGGTGCCGATAGCCGAACGCGACGTCGTCGAACGGAATGTCGGTGAGCGGGTCGCTGCCACGCACCTCGAGCGCACCGAACGACTCGTTGTTCTTGGTGCCGACCAGCTTGAGGCCGCGGTCGAACGGGCCGATCGCCGGCGAGTAGAACAGGACCTCGGGGGCGAGATTGAACTTGAACGACTGGAGCGCCGCGTTGATGTAGGGCGCGCCCTGCGCGAAGAAGGGGCGGTACTCGGTGAACGCGCGGCGGAACTGCTGCGGCGCGATCGTCTGCTGGTCGACCTCGACGTTGGAGAAGTCGGGTGAGAACGCGCCGACGAACGACGTCGTCGCGTCGAGCGGGACGGTGATGTCGGCGCCGTACGTCCGCGGCTTCTGGCGGACCGTCGTGCCGGACGGCGTGGTGAAGGCGTCGCGATCGGTTCCGGCGCTCTCGAGCGCATAGAGCTCGGCGCGCGGCTTCGGCCGCGGGACCGCGCCGCTCAGCGTCATACCGCGCACCGTCGGCCAGAACCGCCAGTCGAAGCCGAGGTTGGGCCAGCCGGGCATCGACTGGTACGACATCAGGCCGCTGTAGGCGAGCGAGTCGTGCTCGGCGGTCGCCGCGATGTTGCGGATGACGTTGATGCGCCAGCGCTGCGGCCCGTCCGACGCGAGCTTCATCGCGCGGTACGGTATCCGCAGGACGGCGTTCCAGCCGTCGGGGGTCGTCCTCGCGGCCGCCGACCACTCGGGCTTGTAGCGCGCCGACTCCCCGGCGAAGGCGTAGCGCGTCCCGCGCGGCGTGACGGCGAACATGTAGGTCCGCGCGCCGTTCCCGCTGACGTCGAGGAGGACGGCGACGAAGTCGTCGCCGCCGTAGCCGATGTCGTCGGTCGCCTGGGTCGCGACGATCGGCGTCTTCTGCTCCGACTTCACGCCGACGTAGAGCGCGCGGTCGTCGTACCAGATCGAGACGCTCGTCGCGACCGGCGCCGGTCCGCGGGTCCCGGTGTCGAGCAGCGGTCCCGTCAGCGCGCCCTGCGACCAGCGCGGGTCGGCGAGCGCCGGGTCGAGCGCCAGCGGCTCCGCGGCGCGCCGCAGCTCGACCGAGTCCGACGGTGCGAGGGAGACGGCGAGAGCCGGTGCCGGCGGGGAGACGACGAGCGCGGCGAACGCGGCGGCGGCCAGGTGGCGGAACATGACGCCCCGACCGTAGCAGCGAGGCCCCTGCCGCGTCGTTCAACCGCGGCTCACGATCCGTCTCACGGAACGCTCATGGCCCTCGGGAAGCGACGTAAGCAGGTGCGTCCTGGAGCCCGTCGTGTTAGAATAGAACCTTATGGCCCAGACCCGGACGCGGCCCGACATCCGCAACGTCGCGATCATCGCCCACGTCGACCACGGCAAGACGACGCTGGTCGACGGTATGTTCCGCCAGAGCGGGATCTACCGCGAGGGCCAGCACACCGAGACCCGGGCGATGGACTCCAACCCGCTCGAGCGCGAGCGCGGGATCACCATCCTGGCCAAGAACACCGCGATCGATCACGCCGGGGTCAAGTTCAACATCGTCGACACCCCCGGCCACGCCGACTTCGGCGGCGAGGTCGAGCGCGTGCTCCAGATGGTCCAGGGCGTCGTGCTCCTGGTCGACGCCGCCGAAGGCGTCATGCCGCAGACGCGGTTCGTCCTCCGCAAGGCGCTCGAGCTCGACCTGCGCGCGATCGTGGTGATCAACAAGATCGACCGCAAGGACGCTCGCCCGGTCGAGGTCGTCGACGAAGTGTTCGACCTCTTCATCGAGCTCGGCGCGTCGGACCAGCAGGCCGACTTCCCGGTCGTCTATGCGAACGGCAAGGCGGGGATCGCGAAGCACGAGCTCTCCGACGAGAGCAACGACCTCGAGCCGCTCTTCGACACGATCGTGCGGCACGTTCCCGAAGCGCCGGCCGAAGACGGCGGCTTTCAAATGCTGATCTCCGCGATCGACCACAACCGCTACGTCGGCCGGATCGGGATCGGCCGGATCTTCCGCGGCAGCTCGAAGGTGAACGCGCCGATCGCGAAGGTCGCGCGCGACGGCGCCGTGCAGACCGGCCTGCGCCTGACGAAGATGCTCTCGTTCCACGGGCTCGAGCGGATCGAGGTCGAGGAAGCCTCGGCCGGCGACATCATCTGCGTGTCCGGGATCGAAGGGCTGAACATCGGCGACACGATCGCCGACGCCGCCGAGCCCGAGGGGATCGCCGCGACCGCGGTCGACGAGCCGACCGTCTCGATGTACTTCATGGTCAACGCGTCGCCGTTCGCCGGGCGCGAAGGGAAGTACCTGACCTCGCGCCAGATTCGCGAACGGCTGATGCGCGAGCTCGAGTCGAACGTCGCGCTGCGCGTCGAGGACACCGAGTCCGCCGACACGTTCGAGGTTCGCGGCCGCGGCGAGCTGCATCTGTCGATCCTGATCGAGACGATGCGGCGCGAAGGCTACGAGGTTGCGGTCAGCAAGCCGCGCGTGATCATCACCGAGCGCGACGGCGTGCGCATGGAGCCGGTCGAGTACGTCGTCATCGACGTGCGCGAGGAATACGCCGGCGCCGTGATCGAGTCGGTCGGCCGCCGGCGCGCGCAGATGTCGAACATGGTGACGGTCGGTGAGACGCGCCGGCTGGAGTACACGATGCCGACGCGCGCGATCTTCGGGCTGCGCGGCGAGCTGCTCACGCTCTCGCGCGGGACGGCCGTGATGTCGCACGTCTACTACACGCATCAGCCGCTCGCGGGAGACATCCCCGGGCGCTCGAACGGCGCGCTCGTCGCCAGCGAGACCGGGAGCGTCACCGCGTACGCGCTGATGGGTCTGGAGCAGCGCGGCCGCTTCTTCGTCGACCCCGGCGTCGAGGTGTACGAAGGGATGATCGTCGGCCGAGCCAACGACGACCGGGACGTCGCGCTCAACGTCGTGCGCGCGAAGAAGCTGACGAACATGCGCGCGGCCGGGACGGACGAGAACTTCAGGATGCCGCCGGCCGAGGAGATGTCGCTGGAGCGCGCGATCGAGTTCATCGAGGATGACGAGCTCGTCGAAGTCACGCCGCAGTCGATCCGCTTGCGCAAGCGAGTGCTCGATGAAGGCGAACGGTTAAAAGCGCGTAAGCGCGAGAAGGCGTTCGCGGGCTAGGCCGAAGAGCGTTCGGCTTGGCCCGAACGCTGCTCTCGTTCCGGGGCTTGATTCTGGTCTTCGGGCTGGTCGCGCTCGGGCTTCCGATCGCGCTGGTCTCGCAGCTCGGAGTCGTCCGGACGCTCAACACGGTGAACACGCAGATCGCCCAAACGCGTCTCGGCGCGCTCGCGACCGCCGCGGTGCTGCGCCAGCAGCTCGACGAGGAGACGGGAGTCCGAGGATATGCGGCGACGCGACGGCGCGTCTTCCTCGAGCCGTATGAACGGGCGCGCGCCGCGATGCCGGAGCGCCTCGGCCAGATCGCGGAAGCGCTCCCGCCGGACGCCGGCGCAGCCGCCGACGCCCGCGCGCTGCACGAGCTTCAGCGCCTCAACGAGGAGTGGGTCCGCACGGTCGCCGAGCCCGTCCTCGCCGGGTCTCAGGACACCGGCGCGCGGCTGCTGCGCGGCAAGACGCTCATCGACCGCTTCCGCACGCAGGTCGAGGTGCTCGACCGTGACTTTTCGGTACGCTATCGTACCGCGGTCTCCCAGCGCGACGAAGCGATCCACACGACGACGATCGTGTTCGTCCTCGCGATCGTCGTCATCGGCGCGGAGATCATCGTCTTCGGCGCGTTGATCCTGCGGATGCGGCGCGAGCTGGACCGCGAGCGCGGCTTCGTCGAAGCGCTCCAGCTCGCGGCGTCGGTGCGGCTGCTGCCGCCGCGGCACGTCGCGATCGGCACGGCGTACCGCTCCGCGACGCGCGGAACGCGGGTCGGCGGCGACGTCTACGACGTGTACCGGCTCGACGACGACCGTACGCTGATCGTCGTCGCCGACGTCAGCGGCAAAGGGCTCACCGCGGCCGTCGACGCGACGTTCGTGCGGTACGGGATCCGTACGCTCGCGAGCGAGGGCTTCGCGCCCGACGAGACGGTCCGGCGGTTCGATGCGCTCTACCGGGATGCGAACCCGCCGCCGGAGGCGTTCGTGACGATGTTCGTCGGAATCCACGATCGCCGGGCCGCGCGGCTGGATTACGTCAACGCGGGCCACGAAGCGGCCTGGATCCGTCGCGCCGGATACGTCGAGATGCTGCCGCCGACCGGTCCGATCGTCGGGCTCGGCGGGTTCCCGTTCCGCCTCGCCAGCGTCCCGCTCGCCGTCGGCGAGGTGGTGCTCCTCGCGACCGACGGGCTGACGGAGGCGCGCGACCCGCGCGGCGCGTTCGCGGAGATCGCGCAGGTGACGGGGTGGATCGCGAACGCGCCGTCCCGGACGCCGCAAGAGCTGGTCGACGGCGTGGTCGACGTCGTGACGCGCTGGTCGCGCGGGCGGATCGTCGACGACCTGGCCGTTCTCGCGGTCCAGCCGCTACCCTGATCCGGACCGGCGCCGCGCGCGAGCGGTTCCGCGGGCGGGGACCGAGAACGGCGGCACGGTGAAGCGACGCATCGTGATGCTGCTCGTGCTGGCCCTCGCCGCCGGCGGCTGTACGCGGGTCGCGTCGACCGAGCCCGGCTCGGCGCCCGGCGGCGCCGGCGGAGCGGCCGGCGGCCGGCATCCCTGGACGCGACCGGGGATCCTGCGCCTGGCGACGCTGACCGAGCCGGACACGCTGAACCCGGCGCTCTCGACCTCGCAGGTGAGCGTCGATCTGGCGATGTTCTGGGCCGGGTACCTGTTCAATTTCAGCGACGCGAACGAGCTGGTCCCGGAGCTCGCGACCGCGGTTCCGACGCTCGCGAACGGCGGGATCTCGAAAGACGGCCTCACGATCACCTACCATCTGCGCAAGGGCGTGCTGTGGCAGGACGGCGCTCCGTTCGACGCCGGCGACGTCGTGTTCAGTTGGCAGACGATCATGAACGCGAACAACAACGTCCAGACGCGGACGGGCTACGACCTGATCCGGTCGATCGAAGCGCCCGATCCGTCGACCGCCGTCGTGCGCCTCAAGCGTGCGTATGCACCGTTCGTCAACTCGTTCTTCACGATGTCGTCGACGCCGTACCCGATCTTCCCGAAGCACCTCCTCGCGCAGTATCACGACATCAACCAGATTCCGTACAACAGCAAGCCGGTCGGGACGGGACCGTTCATCGTCCAGGAGTGGCATCGCGGTCAGGTGCTGCGCATGGTTGCGAACCCGCACTACTGGCGCGGCGCCCCGAAGCTGAAAGAAGTCCAGTTCCGCGCCATCCCCGATGAGAACACGCTCACGACCGGGGTCCGGACGCACGAGATCGACTTCTGGTACAACGCCGGGTCGACGACGTACCCGGTCGCCTCGAAGATCCCCGCGACGCATCCCGTGCTCACGCCGTTCACCCAGTACTCGCTGATCGGGTTCAATACGCAGCGGCCGATCATGTCCGACGTCGCCGTGCGCCGCGCGCTCGCGTACGCGACCGACCGGAAGCGCTTGATCGACACGGTCACGTTCGGCGTGCAGCTACCCGGTGACGGCGACCAGCCGGCGTTCTCGTGGGCCCACGATCCGACGCTCCCGTCGCTCCCGTACGATCCGGCGAAGGCGCGCGAGATGCTCGAGGCTGCGGGCTGGCACGCCGGCGCCGACGGGATCCGGGTGAAGGACGGTCAGCGTCTGCACCTGCAGATCGCGACGACGACGGGGGGTTCGGTCGGAGCCCGCCTGGCCGTCATCTTGCAGGCGGCCTGGAAAGAGATCGGCGTCGACGCCGAGGTGAAGCCGTACGCATCGGCGATCATGTTCGCGAACTTCCAGTCGGGCGGGATCCTGCAAGCCGGAAAGTTCGACGTGCAGTTCTCGTCGTGGCTGAACGGCGTCGATCCCGACGACTACACGCTCTTCGCCTGCGATCAGATCCCGCCGAACGGACAGAACCAGTACCGCTTCTGCGACCGCACCCTCGACGCAGCCGAGAAGATCGCGCTGACGTCGAACGACCAAGCCGTTCGGAAAGCGGCGTACGCCCGCATTCAGCGGATTCTGGTCGATCGCGTTCCGCTCCTGACGATGTGGTTCGCGCGGCGCTTCGACGTCGTCAGCGACGATCTCAAGAACTACAAGCCGGCGCACGCGGTGACGACGTTCTGGAACACCTGGGAGTACGATATCTGAGCCGCGCCGCGCGACGTTCAGGGTGCGGCGGCCCGCCGCTCGAGCGGTCGCACGCCGTCGGGATAGCCGACCAGGACGGCACCCGTCAGCGAGGCGGGGAACAGCCCGGTCGCGACGACGCCGAGGACCGCGCGCAGCGAGGCGTCGAGCGCGGCGGGATCGGCGATCGCGCCGAACGCGCAGTCGAGGATCGCGTTGCCGTTGTCGGTGACGAACGGTGCGGCGCCGCTCGCTCGGTGCACGACGCTCGCGCCGGGATGCGCCGTTTCGATCGCCCGGCGTACGACGTCGAGCGTGAACGGGACGACCTCGACCGGCGTCGGAAACGCGCCGAGCCGCTCGACCACCTTCTCCGGCGTCACGACGACGACGAACGTCCGCGCCGCCAGCGCGACGGCTTTCTCGCGGAAGTGCGCGCCGCCGCCGCCTTTGGTGAGCGACCAGTCCCGTGCGACCTCGTCGGCGCCGTCGATCGCTACGTCGATCGCGCGCTCGCCGAGCCGGAGCAGCGGGATTCCGAGCTCGCGGCACTGCCGCTCGGTAGCCGCCGAGGTCGCCACGGCGACGACGTCCTCGCCTGCCGCGACGCGCTCGCCGAGGCGGGCGACGGCCCAGCGCGCGGTGCTGCCCGTTCCGAGCCCGACGCACGTGCCCGCTCGCACGAACGCGTCGACGGCCGCGAACCCCACCGCGCGCTTCGCCTCGTCCGCCTCCGTCATGGGGCGGACGTTCGCAGGATCAGCGGCAGTAGCCCCTGACCCAGGTCCCGTTGCGCTTGCGGTGCGCGGCGACCCAGTGATGGCCGGGCGGGCACATGCGCTTCATGTGACCCGGGGCGTACATCGAGTTCCCGCGGTCGTGGTC
>DASWSC010000007.1:0-28325 GCA_036402855.1 Candidatus Elarobacter sp.
CCGCGGCGAGGTGGTCGATGTCCTCGCGCGCGAGCGTGCGGATCGCTTCCTCGATGCGCCGCTCGCCGTCGTCGAGATCACGCGCGAACTCCATCAAACCGTCGGTGAACATCACCAGCGTGCACGGCGCGCGCAGCCGCAGCGCGAAGTCGACGCCTTCGTCGTCGCGCAGCCCGATGGGAAGCCCGGAGCTGGGCAGCTTGCGCAGATCGCGGCCGTCGTCGAGCAGCGGCGGCGGATGGCCCGCGGTCGCGTACGCGAAGCGGCCCGTCACGGGATCGAGCACGCCGAAGATCGCGGTGACGAACACGGTGCGGCCGCTCGCGATCAGCAGCCGGCTGGCGCGGTCGAGGATCGCCGACGGATCGGCGGACTCGAACGACGCGGCGCGCAGCGCCTGGCGAATCTCGCCCATGATGACCGCGGCTTCGAGCCCGTGTCCGGTGACGTCGCCGATGGTCAGCGCGACGCGCCCGTCGGGCAGCTCGAACGCGTCGTAGAAATCGCCGCCGACCCGCTGCGACTCCGACGCCGCGGAGTACGAGGCGGAGAACCGGACGTTGGCGAGCAGCGGGAGGGTCGCCGGCAGCATCGCGCGCTGCAGCGCGTCGGCGGTGGTGCGCTCGCGCTCGTACAGCCGCGCATGTTCGAGCGAGAGCGCGGCGCGGCGCGAGAACTCGCGCACCAGCGCGACGTCGTCCGGATCGTAGGCGCGGCCGGCGGTGCGGACCAGGCAGAGGGCGCCGATCGTGACGTCGCCGTTCACCAGCGGGACGACCATCGCCGCGCCGGCCGGCCGATCGCGCACCCAGGGATCCGGGAACCGGTCGGGCTGGTCGAGGACGACCGGATCGCCGGCCGCGACGATCCGCGAGACCGCCTCGTGGAGCGCCGGCTGCAGCGGCGCGCCGATCCAGCGGCGCGTGTCGAGCTCGTCGCCGAGCTCGGTGCTGCCGAGCCCGGTGAGCACGAAACGTCCGTCGTCGTCGAGCAGCGCGACCCACGTGCGCTCGGCGAGCCGAGGGATCAGCAACGTCTTCATCGCGGCGACGGTCGCCGTGACGTCGAGCGACGCGCCGAGCCGCTCGCCGGCACGCGAGAGGAACGCCTCACGCTCTTCGAGCCGCTTCTGCGAGTCGACGTCCGTGCAGGTTCCGATCCAGGCGAGGATCTCGCCGCGGTTTCCGCGCGCCGGGACCGCGTTCACGAGGAACCACCGGTAGCGGCCGGTCGCGGCTTCGCGCAAGCGGTACTCGGCGGCGAACGGCTCGCCCGTGCGCACGCTGTGGCGCCAGCGGTCGAGTACCATGATCTCCTGCTCGGGATGGATCGCCGCCCGCCACCCGCCTTCACGCGAGCCGGTCAGATCGTAGCCGGTGAACGCGCTCCAGCGATTGTTGACGTACTCGATGTCGCCGCTCGCGTTCGTCGTCCAGATGAGCTGCGGGACGACGCTCGCGAGCGAGGCGTAGCGCGCTTCTCCGAGCGCCAGCGCCTCGGCCGTCGTACGGCTGCGCGCGGCGAGCCGCAGCATCAGGTCGTTGATCTTCACCAGGAAGACCGCGAGAACGACGATCGCGCCGAACAGCTCTTCGACGCGCCCGGCGTACCAGCCGAACGAGTAGCGCCCCGACGACAGCTCGCCGCCGGTCACGATGGTCACGAACCGCGCGAGCAGGACGACGCCGAGCCAGACTTCGGTGACGGTGTGCAGCCCGTCGGAGACGAGGACCAGCGCGATCAGCATCTCGGCCGCGGCCGCCGGCACGATGATCCCGGTCCACGGATCGGTGTAGGCGTTGCCGCGAATCGCCTCGGGCAGCAGTCCGTGGCCGGCGGTGAAGAGCACGCCCAGCAGCACGGTCACGCCGAGCGTCGCGAGCGCGAGGACGCGCACGCCGTTGCGCGAGAGGCTCCAGCCACGCCGGCCGGCGAGCCCTTCGGCGATCAGGAACCCGCCGAACCCGATCTGCGAGGCGATGTAGCACCATGACGCGCTCTGCGGCCCCGCCCCGAGCAGGCCGTTCGCGGTGAAGACCTCGGGGAAGGTGAGGAGGTAGAGCGTCGTCGTCAGCGCGGCGTACCCGTAGCCGATCGCGAGCAGCGCGAGCTTGAGGTCGCGCTCGATCCGGTACTGGACGTAGAGCAGGATCGTCGTGATGACGAGCGCCACGATGCTGGCGCCGACGACGGTCGGGACGTAGGCCGGAACCTCGGCGATCCGCAGCCGCGAGAACGGGACCGAGAGGACGAAGAGAACCAGCAGCGCGACGCCGCTCACGGCCGCCCAGCGGCGGTCGCCCGGCGTCGCCGGCGCCGTGGTGATGTTCTCGATCGCGCGGGTGCCGAACGACCTCACGCCGCCACTCCGCCGCCGACCCGGCCGTCGTCTGGTACGATGCTCTCCTCCACGGCTTCTAGGCCCGCGCTCAAACGCGCGTGCTCCCGCCCCGTCGTCAACGAGATTCTACCAGCCGAGCCGTTCCTCCGCGCGGAGCAGCTAGAGCGGGCGATCGGCCTGGACGGGGCGGTTCACGAAGTCGTCGACCGCTTCCGCGATCGCCTGGTTCGTGATCTCGGTGAGGCCGGCCGCGATGTTCTGGCCCTTGTGGACCTTGTTCGCGGTCGTGTACGTCTTCCAGCGCACCACGCCGGCGCAATCGATCAGGTAGACGCGGAGGGCCGCGCGGATCGGCGAGCGGTCGAACATACCCGACGACGAGACGACGCCGCCGACGACGGGGAGGAAGCCGGTGAGGTTCCGCTCCTTCGACTGCTCGTAGCGGATCTGCGGGATGAGCAGGCCGTCGGCGTTGTAGCTGCCGCACATCTGTCGCGCCGTGCCGACCGCTTCGATCGCGTCGACCGGCGGCGCGGTCGCCGTGCGCACGTGCTTGTCGGCGAGATCGACGGAAAACTGCTTGGTGGCGTTCTTGAGGACGGGATCCGTGTCGCCGGGATCGCCGAACGGGACGATCACGTAGAGCGGGCCGGTCGACTGCTCGATCGCGAGAGCGGGGGCGGCGGCGGAGAGCGCGACCAGCAGCGCGAGCGCCAAGTGTCGGAGGTGCATCGGCGTTCGGAAAACGTTCCGCTCGCGCCGAGGCGTTCCCAGCCGGACGCTCGCTGCAGGCGCGGGCCACGCGCGAGGCGCCGGCTTCCGAGCGCGCGAACGTGACACGCGCGATGGAGCCGACCGACGACCGACCCGGCGAGCTGATCAGCGCGCGCCCCCAGGCGGCTGCGCGGCTCGAGCCCGACACCGTCGCGATGCCGAGGGTCTCGCCGCACCCCGCCGCCCCGGTGACGCTGGTCAGCCCGGTCCCGGCGAACGCCGCCGAGCTGGCCGGGATGCTGCTCCCCACCGAGCACGTCTCGTTCGGGACGTCGCCGCACCCGGTGATCTTCGTGCGTCCGGTCCTCGAGACGGTCGTCGTTCTGATCGCGCTGACCGTCGCGCTGGGCTGGGAGACGCACCCGATCGTGCGCGGCCACCATGTGACGGTTCCGCTGCTGACCGGCCTCGCGCGGACCGCCGTGCTCGTCGTGGCCGGGCTCGCCGTGCTGCGCGCGATCGTCGCGCTGGCGCAGCGCCTCATCCACTACCTCGGATTTCGCGTGGTGACGACGAACCGCCGCGTCTTCGTCGTGCAAGGATTCTTCGGCCGGCACGTGACGCCGATCGGAAACACCGCGCTCGCCGGCGCGACGATGTCGCAGAGCTTTCTCGGCAGGCTGCTGAACTACGGCGACGTCGTGATGCCGCTCGCGTCCAGCGGGCCGGGGACGATCCGGACGATCCGCGAGCCGGTGCAGCTCTACCGCGAGCTGGAAGCGGTCGCGAACGGCGTCGACGGCGAGACCTGGCAACAGCCGATCCGCCAGACCATCATCCCCTGACCCGTGAGACGTCCCCGGCGGCGACCGCGCGCCGCGCGACCTCGGCTGCGGCGAGCCCCAGCGTAAGCCAGAACATCGTCCCGACCTTGGTGAAAAAGAACACGTCGTCGGCGACCTGGTGCAGCGCGAGCGCGACGGTCGCGCCGAGCATCGCGGCGGCGAACGCGCCGCGCGCACCGCTGCGCACGAGCACCAGCACCACCACGACGAAGAGGGCGACCGTGGCGGCGAGCCCGAGAGCGCCCGTCTCGGCGAGGCTCTGCAAGTAGAGGCTGTTCGCGTGCGTTCGCACCCCGGGCAGGCCGGCGGTACCGAGCTCGAGCTCGTAGTTCCCCGCGCCGATTCCGATGACCGGCGAGCGCTTCCACAGGTCGAGCGCGGCGTGCCACAGCAGCGCGCGATTGCCGAGGTGCGTCGACGCCGCCGGCGCGGGATCGACGGAGAAGTAGCCGACCGGAACGCCCGCGCGAACGACCGCGAGTGCGACGATGACGCCTGCCGCGAGCATCGCCGCGCCGATGCGCAGCGCGAGCGCGGGGCGAAGACGCATCGCGCCGACGACGATCCCGGCCGCGACGAGCGCGCCGAGGAAGCCGAGCCGCGAAAGCGTCAGCACGTCGACGACCACGACCAGCGCGATGACCGCGGCGATGCGCGCATCGCGCACGGCGATCGCGCGCGCCAGCAGCAGCGGCAGCACGATCTCGAGGTAGGCGGCGAGCTGGTTCGGTCCTTCGAGCGCGCCGGCGATGCGCGGTACGGCGCGGCCGCCGAGCACGACGCCGGAGTGCGCGCCGACCGCGTACTGCGCGAGCGCGCTCGCGCAGACGAGCACCGCGGTGAGCGCGATCGCGATCCAGATCGGGCGCTCGTCCGGGTCGTTCGCGAACGCGACGCCGACCGCGCCGAACACGAACGCGTACTCCGCGTTCTTCGCAAGCTCGCGCAGCACCGCGCCGTGATGCGCGGCGCCGATCGCGCTGAGCGCGATCGTGACGAGCACCGCGGCGAGCCCGAACCCGATCGCGCGGACCGGCCCGGTGCGCAGCACCGCGAGGCTGGGGCGCGACGCGACGAGCCCCACCGCGAACCCGGCCAGCCCCGCTTTGAAGAGCGTGATCGTCGTCGGTCCGGCGTACCGGGCGACCGCGAACGGAACGAGGCAGATGAGCGCCGCGACGCCGAGCGCCGGGCGGCGGTACGCGAGCAGCGCGACCGCGACGGCGATCGCGAGAAAGAGCAGCGCCGACGGCACGTCGAGCGGGATCGCGGGCGGCGCGGTCAGCGTGACGTCGCCGGGTTTCCACGCTATGCCGAACGGGTGCACGGAGCCGCTATTCCGGCGACCGTGCGGGAGCTCCCCGCGCATGAGAAGCGCCGGAGGCGCGCGAACGAGCCGGACCGTACCTGATGTCGCATCATTTCGTCGAGACCGAGCCGGGTTCGCCGTACGCCGCCCCGATCGACGTGCGCGACGCGGGCGAGTGCTACTACTACCACACGATGGAGGTCCCGGGGACCGGGCTCGTGCAGGGCGAGTGGGATCTGCGCGGCCGGGTCGACGCGTATCTCGGCGACGAGCCCGTGCGCGGCAAGCGGGTCCTCGAGATCGGGACCGCGAGCGGGTTCCTGTGCTTCGAGATGGAGCGCCGCGGCGCCGACGTGGTCGCGTACGACCTGTCCGCTGCCGACGCGTGGGATATCGTCCCGTTCGCCGCGCACGCCGGCGAAGAGGTGACCGCGGCGCGCAAAGCGCACGTGGAGCGGCTCAACAAGAGCTGGTGGTTCAACCACCGCGCGTTCGGCTCGCGGGCGCGCGTCGTGTACGGCAGCGTCTACGCGGTTCCGGCGTCGATCGGCGCCGTCGACATCTGCACCTTCGGCGCGATCTTGATGCACGTGCGCGATCCCTTTCTCGCACTCGAGCGAGCCGCCGCACTCGCGCCGCGAACGATGATCGTCACCGAGCTCGCGCCGCGGCGTTCGCCGGCCGCGCTGCTCGAGACGCCGTCGCGCCGTCGCAGCCCGCTCTTTCTCCCGAGCGCCGCGCGCGGCGCACCGGCCGACGCCTGGTGGTCGTTCCATCCCGAGGCGATCTCGAACATGCTCGCGATCCTCGGCTATCGCACCGACCGCGTCGTGCGCCATGCGCAGCGGTATCACGGCCGGGAGACGCCGATGTTCACGGTCGTGGCGCGGCGCTCGCCCGAGGACCGGCCGGCGCCGTGAGCAGCGCCGGCGACCGCTCGGGATACGCGGCGGTCGGCATCGCGGCGCTCGCCATCGCAGTCGACATCGGGCTCGCGCGCGTGGGATACGGGCTCGTGCTCCCCGCGATCCGGCACGATCTCGGCGGACCGTACTCGGTGTACGGCGCGATCGCGGCCGTCCACCTCGGCGGGTATCTCGCCGGAACCATCGTCGCGCCGTCGCTGATGCGCGACCGGCGGCGGCTGCCCGCCGTCACCGCGATCGCGCACCTCGCGGTCGCGGCGTCGATCGTCGTCTCGGCGCTCTCGCCGAACGCGCTCCTCCTCGGGATCGCGCGCGCCGCGATCGGCGTGGCGAGCGGCGTCGGCATCGCGAGCGCGGTGACCGACGCCCTCGAGCGGGTCGCTCCCGAGCGCCGCGGTATCGCGAGCGCGATCGCGTGGAGCGCGATCGGCGTCGCGTTGATCGTCTCGGCGCCGGCGGGCGCGTGGACGCTCGCCGAAGCGACGCGCTGGCGTCTGGCGACGGCGCTGTGCGCGCTCCCCGCGCTCGCCGTCGTGCTGAGCGCTTGGCGCCTGAGCCCCCACGCCGACGGCGTCGACCAGCCCGGTACGACGAGCGGCGACCTGCCGTTCCGCTGGAGCGACCTGTGGCGAGCGCGCAACGTGTTCTTCGTCGGCGCGTACGCGGGGTTCGGCGTCGCCTACATCGCGTTCGTCACGTTCGCGATCGCGGCGTTCGCGGCGCGTGGAATCGCCGCGGGCGCGGTGACGCTGATTTGGGCGGCGTGCGGCGTCGCGGTCATCGCCGGCGCGCTCGGTGCGGGCAGGCTGCTCGGCGGGGTCGCGCACCGCTGGTCGCTCGCGATCCCGCTCGCCGCCGGCGGCGCCGGAAGCTTCGTCGCGACCCTCCCAGGCGTCTTCGGCGCGACGGCCGGCACCGTGTGCGTGGGGCTCGGCCTGGCCGCGACGCCGGCGGTCGCGAGCGCCTTCGCGCGCGAACGGAGCGATCGTGCGACGGCGGTGCGCGCGTTCGCCGCCGTGACGACGGTCTTCGGCGGCGGCCAGCTCATCAGCCCGCTGATCGCCGGCGCGATCGCCGACCGGCTCGGCTTGGGCGCCGTGCCGCTCTACGCCGGTACGGTGTTTGTTCTCGCAGCGGCGGCCGCGGGGATCGACGCGCTTTCCAGGCCGCGCGCTCCCGAAGCGACAACGACGCCGCGATGAGACGTCGAGCACTGCAGGGCATGGCCGCGTATTATCTGCTGACCGGTCTCTGGCCGATCCTCCACATGCGCACGTTCGAGGCCGTCACCGGGCCGAAGCGGGATCGCTGGCTGGTGAAGATGGTCGGCGCGCTCGCGCTCGCGAACGGCGCGGTTCTCGCCTACGGCGCGAGCCGCGAGCGCATCGCGCCCGAGACGATCGCGCTGGCCGCGGCAAGCGCGGCGGCGTTCGCCGCGATCGACGTCGTCTACGTCGTGCGCGGGACGATCGCGCCGGTCTACCTCGGCGACGCGGCGGCCGAGGTCGCGCTCGCCGCCGCGATCGTCGCCGGCGAGTAGCCGCGCGGCGCGGGATCGGATCGCGGCGTCGCGCTGAGCTGCGCGGCGCGGTCGCGCGCGCGCACGGCTGCCGCCGACGACGCGGCGGCGTCGCGCTCGCTGTTCGCGGCCTGATGCTCGTGACAGACCGCGAGCCCGATCCACGCGTCGGGGCAGCGCTCGTCGATCTCGAGCGCGCGCGTGAAGCACCGGCTCGCCGCATCGAACGAACGCAACGAGCTGCGGCGCAGATGCTCGAACCCTTCGGCGACCAGCGCGCCGGCGTCCGCAGCGTCGCGCCGTGCGCCGGCCGCGGCGAAGCGCGCGGCGCCGAAACGGCGTTCGAGCGCTTCGGCGAGCGCGCCGACGGCGACGGTGCGATAGCGGTGCAGCGTCCGGTACGAGAGGTACAGCTCGCCGGCGATCGATTTCGCCTGTGAGCCCTCGATGTCGATCCGCTCGATGATCGTCCGGTAGACCGGCGGGTACCGGTGCAGCACCTCGTCGAGCAGCGCGATCAGTGCGTCGCGCGCGGTGCCGCCGTCGGCCGCGTGCCGCAACATCGCGGCGTAAGGATCGCGCTCGAGCAGCTCCGGGAACCGGAGTTTCCTGAGCAGCCGGCGGACGCCGAGGTTGCTATGCTCCACGGCCGGGATTATCCGCCTCGGCCGTGAGAAAAGCCTGAAACGGGCGGTTGTCGGCGCCCGGTGTGATCTAGCTTGCGGAACGGCCGAGTCCGGTCAGCACGACGGCGTTCGGAATCTCGGCCAGCGCCTGGCCCGGGAGCGAGATCTTCGAGCGGCGGACGCCGCTGCCGATCACCACCCGGCCGGCGAGCGCGACCGCCTCGTCGACCAGGACCGGCCAGCCGGCCGGGAGACCGAGCGGGGTGATCCCGCCGAACTCCATCCCGGACGCCTCGGTCGCGGAATCCATCGCGGCGAAGGAGATCTTGCTCGCGCCCAGGTGCTTCTTCGCCAACCCGTTCACGTCGGCGCGGCTCGTCGCCAGGACGACGCAGGCCGCGAACCAGGCACGGCCCTCGCGCCGCGCGGCCAGGATCACGCAGTTCGCCGACCGCTCCATCGGAAAGCCGTAGCGCTCGCAGAATGCCGCGGTGTCGGCCAGCGTGGGGTCGATCTCGGCCACCCAGAAGGTCTCCGGCGACACCTCGCCGCGCCACGCGGCGATCGCCGCCGCGGTCGAGGGCGCGAGCAGGTCGGGACGGGTGCCGGCGAGTTCGGCGGGCTGCGTTCCGATCGTCACGCGGTCCCCTCGTCCGCCGGACGGTCGCGGCCGTCCTGCGCGCGCCGAGCGCGAGCGGCAGGCGACCGAACGCAACGATGGTCCGCGCTGCGGCGCGCGCGAATCGCCCGCACGATGACGACAACGGGCCGGTACGGCGACCGCGAGCACGAGCGCTTCGCCGAGGACGTGCGCCGCGAGAGCTTTTGCGTGCTGCGCGGTCACCTCGATCGCGAGCTGCTGCGCGGGTGGGCGGACGCCTTCGCGCCGCTGCTCGACGAGCACCGCAAGACGGCCGCCGACGACCCGAACCGTGGTCGCGAGCGCTTCTACGTGACGCTCCCGTTCGCGGGCGTCTTCGCGAACGACCGCGTCGTCTTCGATCCCGACGTCCTCGCGATCTGCGACCGTCTCGTCGGTCCCGACATGGTGATGTGCCAGCTCGCGACCGACACGCCGCTCCGCGGCTCCGACACGCAGGACGTGCACCGTGACTCGCCCGGGCTGTTTCCCGAGTGGGACGTGCAGACGCCGCCGTACCAGCTCGCGGTCAACTTCCCGCTCGTCGACGTGACGGCGGAGAACGGCCCGACCGAGATCGCGCGCCGCACGCACATGCTGACGAAAGAGGACGGGCTCGCACGGATCGCAAGCGGCGAGGCGCCGCTCGCGCCGCAGTTGCTGCAGCTCGGCGACGTCGTCATCCGCGACGTGCGGCACCTCCACCGCGGAACGCCGAACCGGACCGGGATCCCGCGCCCGATGGTGGTGATCGGCTTCTCGCGGAAGTGGCTGCGCCGCCCGGAGGTCGGCATCCGCGTCCCGCAGTCCACCTGGAACCGGCTCGACGAAGCGCAGCGCCGTCTGCTGCGGTTCGAGCCGGTCGTGCCGGACGCCGAGGCGTCCGTGGGCGGCGAGCCGTACCGCGCGTTCGCCTACTGAAGTCGCAGCGCGAAACCGTCGGCGCCGGTACGGACGTCTCACCGGACGTGTCCGAGCTCTTCACCCCGATCAGCCTGCGCGGCGTGACGCTGCGCAACCGCGTCGTCGTCTCGCCGATGTGCGAGTACTCGTCCGAAGACGGCTTCGCGAACGACTGGCACGTCGTCCACCTCGGCAGCCGCGCGGTCGGCGGTGCGGGGCTGGTGCTCACCGAGGCGATCGCCGTGACGCCGGAAGGCCGCATCTCGCCGGAGGACCTCGGGATCTGGAAGGACGAGCATCTCGCGCAGCTCGAGCGGATCGCGCGCTTCGTGACGTCGCAAGGCGCGGCGTTCGGGACGCAGCTCGCGCACGCCGGCCGCAAGGGCTCGACGAAGCGGCCGTGGGACGGTCACGGCAGCGTCGCACCGGAGGCCGGCGGCTGGACGCCGTTCGCGCCGAGCGCCGTCGCATTCGACCCGACGTATCCGGTGCCGGAAGCGCTCGACGAAGCGGGGATCGCGCGGATCATCGCCGCGTTCGCCGACGGCGCGCGCCGCACGCTGCAGATCGGCGGTACCGTCACCGAGATTCACGCGGCGCACGGATACCTCGCGCATCAGTTCCTCTCGCCGCTGGTCAACGCGCGCACCGACCGCTGGGGCGGCTCGTTCGAGAACCGCACGCGCTTCGCGCGCGAGGTGACGCGCGCGGTGCGCGCGGTGTGGCCCGAGAGGCTTCCGCTCTTCGTGCGCGTCTCGTCGACCGATTGGGCCGAGGGCGGCTGGGACATCGAGCAGACCGTCGAGCTCGCCAAGCAGCTTCGCGCCGAAGGCGCCGACCTGATCGACGCGAGCTCCGGCGGCGCGGTGCCGGTGCGTCCGGGCGCGATCCCGGTCGGCCCGCTCTACCAGACGCCGTTCGCCGAGCGCATCCGCCGCGAAGCGGGGCTCGCGACCGGCGCGGTCGGGATGATCACCGAGCCCGCCGACGCCGAAGCGATCGTCGCCGAGGGCCGCGCCGACCTCGTCATCATCGCGCGCGAGCTGCTGCGCGATCCGTACTGGCCGCTCTTCGCCGCGCGCGCGCTCGGCGCGGACATCGCCTGGCCCCCGCAATACCAGCGCGCGACGGGCGAGCGTGCGACGATGCGGGTCGCCGCGAACGTGTAGCTGACGAAAGAGTGCCGTCCGCCAGGACCGGCGCGGCACGGCGGCCGGATCCACCCGGATGCGGCAGCGTCCGAACATTCTGTTCGTCATGGCGGATCAGTGTCGTGCCGATGCGCTGGGAGCGACGAACGGATGGACCCGGACGCCGAACCTCGACCGCCTCGCGCAGGAGGGCGTCCTGTTCGAGAACGCGTTCACGAACGCGCCCGAGTGCGTCCCCGCCCGCATCAGCCTCGCGCTGGGGCGGTACCCGCACGAAACGGGCGTCTGGGAGAACGTCCGGTACACGCTCGACCCCGGCGAGTCGACATGGATGCGCGCGGTCGAGGCGGCCGGCTATCGCACCTCGGTGTTCGGAAAGACGCACCTCCACCCGCACGAAGGCGATCTCCGCGACCGGGCGGGCTTGATGCACGCGTACGGATTTCAGGTGGTCGACGAGACGGCGGGACCGCACGCGAGCGCCTCCACGATGAGTGCGATGACGGACTCGTGGGCCGAAGCGGGCCTGCTGGAGCGGTTTCGCGCCGACATCGAAGAGCGCGCGCGGGGGAAGCGTCACGTCGTGCGGCCGAGCCCGCTCGGGCTCGAGCACTACTACGACGTGTACGTCGGCCGGCGTGCCGTCGAGCACCTCTCCCGCCTCCCTCCGGGCGAGAAGTGGTTCTGCTGGGTGAGCTTCGGCGGTCCGCACGAGCCCTGGGACGTCCCCGAGCCGTTTGCGAGCCTGTACGGCGAGCGCGACGTGGAGCCGCCGCTCCCGCGCCTCGCCGGACACGAACGCGTCGGGGGCTTGCTGCGCCGCGCGTTCGACTCGCCGCACTACGGTCCGGCGCTCAGCGCCGGCGACGTCTCGGCGATGCGCGCGAACTACGCCGGCAACGTGACGCTGATCGACCAGCAGATCGGCGCCATTCTCGAGACGATTCGGAAACGGCGCGAGCTGGATGAGACGCTCGTCGTCTTCACGTCGGATCACGGCGAGATGAACGGCGATCACGGTCTTCTCTTCAAAGGGAACTTCCTCGACGCTGCGATCCGGATCCCGCTCATCGTTCGACCGCCGCTCGGCACGGGCGCGGCGGCGGCCCGCCGGGATCGCTCGCTGGTCGAGCTCATCGACGTCGGCGCCACGATCGCCGACTATGCGGGCGCCGTGCGACCGGCGGCGTCGCACGCCGTCTCGCTGCGCCCGGCGATCGAGGACGCGGCGCCCGGCCCGCGCGATGCTGCGATCACCGAGTTCCTCGGCCACGTCGCGCTCATCGACGCCGAGTGGAAGATCGAGCTGGCCCCCGACGAGACGGCGACGCTGCTGTTCGACCGCAACCGCGACCCGGGCGAGCAGACGAACTTGGCGCACGACGAGCGCCACCGCGCCGTCGTCGAACGGCTTCGCGCCCGCGTCCGTGCGTTCCGCGCCGGGAGCGCGAGCGCCGTCTCCGCCGGGAGCGCATGAGGAGCGCAAACGCCGCCTCGGTGCTCTTCATCACGCTCGACTCCTGCCGGTACGACACGTTCGCCCGGGCATCGGCGCCCGCGATGAAACGGGTCGCGCCGCTCCACAAGGCGCAAGCGCCGTCGTACTTCACGTTCGGCTCGCACGCGGCGATGTTCGCCGGGTTCACGCCCGGGATCGCGGACGTCGCCGCCCCGCTGCTCAACCCGAAGTTCGGCAAGCTCTTCAAGCTCGGCGGTGCCGCCTTCGCCGGTCAGACGACACCCGTATTCGCGCTCGACGGGCGAAACGTCGTCGATGGATTCCGGCGCCTCGGCTACGCGACGATCGGAAGCGGCGCGGTCGCGTGGTTCGATCCGCGCACCGCCGCGCCGCAGCTTCTGACCGGCGAGTTCGACCACTTCTTCTATCCCGGAAACGCGTGGTCGCTCCGGCGACAGCTCGCGTGGATCGGCGAGCGGCTGCGCCACGTCCGGGATGCTCCGGTGTTCGTGTTCCTCAACGTCGGTGAGACGCACGCGCCCTACTATCACCAAGGCGCGCCGTGGCAGCCCGCGGACAATCCGTGCATCCCGTTCCAGCGGCGCGACCGGCGGGCGGATTGTGCGCTGCGGCAGCGCGCCTGCGTCGAGTACGTCGACGCCGCGGTCGCCCCGCTGCTCGATCACTTCGCCGACGCGACGACCGTGATCTGTGGCGATCACGGCGACTGCTGGGGCGAGGACGGCCTGTGGGAGCACGGGATGAGCCATCCCATGACGCTCACCGTCCCGCTTCTGATGCGCGTGCACGGCCGCGCGGTCGCGGCGCCGGCGGCGCGATGAGACCGATCGGCGAGATCCTCGCCGCCACCGAGGGGATGACCAGCATCGAGGAGGCGTTGCTGCTGTACGAGCTCGCGCGCGAGGTGAGCGACGGATGCATCGTCGAGGTCGGCGCGTACCGAGGGCGGACGACGGTCGCCTTGGGGCGGGGCTCGCTGGACGGTCACGGCGTCCCCGTCTATGCGATCGAGCCGCACGCGCAGTTCACCGGCGTCCTGGGCGGGCGGTTCGGCCCGGCCGACGCCGCCGCGTTTTACCGGGCGGTGCTCGAATCCGCATGCGCACCCGTGGTCAAGCTCGTCAGCCTCAGCAGCGAGCAGATCACCGCGGGCTGGCGCATCCCCGTTCGACTGCTGTGGATCGACGGCGACCACCGCTACGAGGGCGTGCGCCTGGACTGGGAGTCGTGGCGCCCGCACCTTACCCCGGGGGCGATCGTCGTCTTCGACGATGCGAGCGATCCGTCGATCGGTCCGCACCGTCTCATCGGGGAGCTGCTGCGATCCGGCGAGATCGAACGGATCCGTGAGGCGGGGAAGATGGCGGTGCTGCGCTATCCCGACCGCGCGCGCAGCTCGTCGTGCTCCCGCCTCAGGAGCTGACCCCGGCGCCGGCACGGTGCGGCGCGGTCGTGTCACATATGCGGCATAGCGGGCCCGGTGGGGTCGCCGCCGGCTCCTCGAAGGCCGCTCGGGCATGAGCCGGACGCCGAGCCTCGAGATCCACGTCCCGATCAGCCCCACACCCGCGTTCCTGCTGATGACGCACTACCTCGTCCGTTCACTGCGCGCTCGCGGCGGCGGCTACCGCGACGCGCGGGTCATCCTCTCCATCGGCGACGATCGGCGCAACGCACTGCTCCAGCTCGAGCATCCTTGGCTGGATGCGTGCGACGTCGAAGTACGCTGGATTGCGCAGGACCGATTCGCGCGTCACTCGTGGTTCGCGACCGCATGCGAGCGGTTTTTGTACCCGTACTCCAGCGATGTCGTCATGATGCTCGACGCGGACACGCTGATCGCGGGTGCCATCGACGAGCTCGTGCATACGGCTCACGAGTCACGTGCGCTGTGCGGCGTCATCGCTCACGTTCCTCCCTTCTCACTCGACCACTGGCGCCGCCTTTACGCGACGTGCGGACTCGGGGAGCTCACCACCCCGTGCGAGCACACCGGCTGGGGGTACATGTTCAACGACGCGTCGCTGCGCTTTTGCCCGCCCTATTTCAACTTGGGCGTCCTGGCTGCGCCGGCCGGCGTGATGCGGTCGATCGGTGAGGAGCTGTACGCCTTGATGGAAACGGTCGCTGCGATGGACGGGACCTACTACCGCCTTCAGGTGGCAATCTCGCTGGCGCTCAAGGGTTTGGCCCTTCCCTTCCGGACGATGAGCTTCCGCTGGAACTTCGCGAACGACCCGCTGCTCGAAGCGCTGCATGCGTCCGAGCTTGACGACGTGCGGATCGTTCATCTCATGCGCAAGCATCAACTCTCGAAGCTGGATCTGTACCGGACGATCGCGGACGTCGAGTCGATGCTCGCACGAACGGACCTCCGCGTGATCAACGCTCTCGCACAGGGAATCATCGGCGAGATTCACCCTGTCGTGAAGAGCGAGCATGGGGAAATACCGCTTCACGCATGATCCCCTTCGTCGATCAGAAGCGTCCCGACCATGCATACGTTCAGCAGCTTCTCGACGAGAGCCGGCGAACGGGAACATGGACCAACTTCGGACCGGTCTCGCGACGCCTCGAACGGATCGCTTCGGAGATGCTGTCGCTGCCGCCCACACACCGCGTCGTCGCGTGCGCGAGCGGAACCGCGGCTCTTCACGCGCTCGTGCTGATGTACGAGTATCTCGCCGGATCGGCGCTCCGATGGGTCGTCTCCGCGTTCACGTTCGCGGCACAAGGGCAAGGCGCCCTCGCCGATACGATCGTGCTGGACTGCGACCACCACGGCTTCCTCGATGCGGACGATCTCGCTTCACTCCCGCCCGACTCGTATGACGGCGTCATCGTCACCAACCTTTTCGGGACCGCCATCCACACCGAGCGCTACGTCGAGCTAGCACGGCAGGCGAACAAAATCCTGATCTTCGACTCGGCGACGTGCTTTGGTTCCGCCTGGAGCGGACGTCCTTTTGGAGCGAGCGGCGCGGGCGAAGCCTTCAGCTTTCATCATACCAAGCCGTGCGGCTTCGGCGAAGGCGGGTGCGTGGCGCTGCCCGCAGACCTCGAGGACACGCTTCGTTCCGTCATCAACTTCGGGGCGTACAAGGGAATCGACACCGGCGCGCGGTCGATGAACGGTAAGATGTCCGACGTCGCCGCAGCGTTCATCATCGACATGCTGCGCCGGTGCGACAGGGTTCGTGATGAACATACGTCGCAATATGCGCGGGTGGCGACGGCGGCGCGCCCGTCCGGTGCGGTCCCGCTCGTATCGGATCAGGGCCGCGGATGGCTTCCGAGTCTCGTCCCGCTGGTCTTTCCCGTCGTCGTGGCGCCGGAAAGGCTCGACCGCCGCATGCTGACGCTCAAGAAATACTATACTCCCCTCATGCCGCTTCCGCGCGCGCAAGAGCTCTATGAGCACGTCGTCTCCGTCCCGTGCCACGGCGGTGTCGCGGACGCGACCGACGAGGCACTGCGAATGATGTTCGAACAGATGAGCGCGTAGCCCGTGCCCTTCCTCTCGCCCTCCGGCGTCTCGGAGCTCGGCTTCGCGTCGGTCGGGAGGGACGTCTCCATCAGCGACCGGTGCTCGATCTACGGCGCTCACGCGATCAGCCTCGGAGATCGTGTCCGCATCGATGACTTCGCGATCGTCACGGCTCGCGAGCAGGTCACGATCGGGTGCTACGTCCACATCTCGGCGTTCGCGTTCGTCGGAGGGACGTTCGGCGTTTCCGTCGGCGACTTCGCAAACGTCGGGATACGGGCGACCGTGCTGTCCGCCGCGGACGACTTCTCGGGTCACTGGCTGGCGGGTGCCGCGGTCCCCGAGGATCTCCGGCACGTTCACGGCAGCCCGGTGACGATCGGCCGTTTCGCATTGGTCGGAACGGGGTCGCTGATCTTGCCGTCCGTCACACTCGCTGAGGGAGCAGCGGTCGGAGCCCTGTCATTGGTGAAGACGTCCTTGGAGCCGTGGACGATCTATGCGGGTATCCCGGCCCGGCGGATCGCCGGCCGGGAGCGCAATGCGGAAGCGCTCGCGTCGGACCTTCTGAGCCGCGAGCACCCGTCGTAGAACGCTATCCCAACCGCGCGCGCAGCTCGTCGTGCTCCCGCTTCAGGAGCTGGTAGTTCACCTCCGAGCGGAGCGCCGCGTTCAAGATTTCAGGGAGCCGCTTCCAGTAGAGATCGCGGTGCTTCGCGATCACGAACGAAAGGAGCAGGCGTCGCACATCCTCGTCCTGCAGCATCGCGCTCATCGAGCCCGGGCGCACACGGTAGTCGTACGCCGGACCCGGAATGCGGTGGAACTTCCAGCCGCGCTCGACGGCGCCGATCCACAAGTCCCAGTCTTCCCAGTTGGGCAGCGTCTCGTCGTATCCGCCGCACTGTTCCCACACGCGCTTGCGCACGACCGCGCACGCATCGAGGAAGTTGAACGGCAGCAGTTCGTCCGGCTCGAAGGCCGGCACCGTCACCGTCCGTTCGCGTGCGCCGAACTCGTGACGGTCGCCGTAGACGATCCCGACGTCGTCGTCCCGCTCCATCACCCCGACCGCCTCGCCGACGAAGCCGTCGCGCAGCCGGTTGTCGGCGTCGAGCGGAATGACGTACGGCGCGCGCGCGAGCCGGAAGCCGTGGTTCCGCGCCGCTCCCAGCCCCGCGTTGGGCTGATCGGCGACGCGATACCCGAGCCGGCGCAGCTCCGCCAGCACCTCGACCGTCCGTTCCTCGGTCGAACCGTCGTTGACGATCACGATCTCGAACGGCTCCGTGACGCTGCGCTCCGCGCTCGCGACCGCGTCGACGACGAACTCTCCGTGGTTGAAGCAGGGGATCACGACGGCCACCCGCGCACCGTCGCCACCCCAGACGCCTCGCAAGGAGCCGTGTTCCGACCACAGCGCCGAACCGGAGATGTCCGCCGCCGCGTCCAGGCGCTCGAGCACATCGGCGCAGTCACGGTGCGTCTCGGCGGCGAGGCGGATCAGCGGATCCTCCGAGGGCGTCGAGCGGAACAACGTCCGGTCGACGACGGCTTCCGACGGCGAGTCCATCTCGAGCGAAAGTCCGAGACGAGATCGGACGACCTCGAAAAAGCGGCCGGGTTCGCGGCGCACGGCGTCGCCGCAGACCAGCACCGAGCGCTCGCGGTGCGCCCGGTGGAACGCCAGCAGCCGCTCGTTGTACGAGCGCCAGATGCGCCATGCGTACTCGGGCCGGCGGAGGAAGACGTCGGCGCCCAGCCGCTGCATCGAGTCGGCGACGTCCCACGGCTGGCGGTAGACCAGGACGTAGCGCGCATGCGGTGCCAACCGGTCCCAAAAATCGAGGAGCAGCGTCGTGCGCGGGTCCTTCCAGCCCCAGACGCGTCGCGCGCCGAACGCTTCGCGCCGCGCCTCGAGCAGCTCGCGCGCGCGTTCGCGGAACGACCCGGCCGCGATCGGATCGAAGACCTCGTCTTCCGTCCAGCCCCAGTCGGGATGGCCCGCCGTTCCGCCGCGCGCGGCCGCCTGGACCATCTCGCGGTTCAGCGAGAGAAAGGCGTTGTCTTCGAAGTAGCCGTGCCGGTTGTGGCGATCCGCGGGGAGCAGATCGGTTCCCATCGCGATCCCCGCCGACGCCAGGAGCGCCGCGGTGAACGACGTTCCCGACCGGTGCATCCCCGTGACGATGACGGGACTCCCGATCGCATCGGCATCGGTCACGACACGTCGCCGCCGATCGCGACGGCCGGCCGATCGCGATCGGCAGGAGGGTCGCCCGCGGCCGCGTCGCGCAGCAGCCGCCGGATCAGCACGGCTTGCGCCTCGATCACGTGCCGCTGGTCGGCGATGCCCCGATTCGCTTTTTCGAGCCTCCACTCCAGCAGCGCGCGATCCTCGGGTTCGCTCGGCGCATCGCGCTCGGCAGCCGTCTCGACCGGCTCCGCATCGACCAGCACGGAGGCCAGCGCCGGCTCGCTCGAACGCGATGCGGCGCACACCGCGATCACGTGATCGCCGCCGGGCTCGGACTCCCAGGGCGCCTGCATGCGCGCGGGATGCACCAGCATCCGGAGTGCTTCGCCCTCGGATTCCGGAAGCGCGCGAATGACCGCCGCATGCGCGACCGTCTGCGCGTATGCCGTGACCGAAGCGAACGCCGCACGCAGCGAGCGCAAGACATCGAATGGAGCGGCGCTCTCGCGATCGCGGCTTGCGAACGGCGGACGCGGCCATGCGACGATCATCACACCCGACGGCCGGAGGACGCGACGCATCTCGGCCAGCATTTTCGCGGGCGAGTCGCCAGCGAGGGCGTCACCGAGGGACAGCACGACGTCGGCACACGCCGGCCCGAACGGCAGCGCGGATTCCGACGACGTCCGAAACGTCGTGTTGTCGGCGAAGACGGCGTGCCAGTCGGGAGCGCTTCGAGCATCGACGCCGGCGACCGTTCTTGCGCTCGCGGCAAGGAGCGCCGTCCCTCGCCCGTCGCCGCATCCGACGTCGATCACGTCCTTCGCGGCGACGAACGGCAGACACGCCACGTAGCGCTGATGCATTGCGAGAGACGTCACACGTCCCGGTCGAATTGCATCGGCGCAGCCGGGCTCCCCTCGGCCGGTGTGCCACAGTTGTGACGTGGGGCGGGGACCCTGGACCAGGTCGCTGGACTTTCGGCGCATGGGCGTCCGCTTGCACTTGCTTTCGCCCTCCGACGGTCAGCGCGTGGAAAGCGCGGTCGTCCTCGGCTACGTCGACGATGAAACGGACGAGGTGTCGCACGTCGAAGTGCGTCTCGACGACGACCTCGTTGCGATTCAGATTCCGCAACGCGTCGCAGCCGGGGGGACGCAACGCGCATTTCGAGCGACCGTGGCGATCGCACCGGACGGCCGTAGCCTCCGACGGCTCGAGGTGACGGCGTGCGATCGTGAGCGTCCGCTCGCATCGGTCGTCCAATTGCTCTGGGTGCGCGCTACGCGAGCGCCGATCCCGGACTGCGGCGCGGTGCGCCTCATCACCTTCGGTACGACGCCGGCGCCGGCTTCCGCGACCTGCTATCCCTTTCACGGGCGGAAGGACGCGGATGCCGCGCTGCACGCGGTCGTTGCGTCGCGCGCGCTGCGGGATCCGTTTTGTCTCTGCTATGCCGGCGCGGCGCGCGCCGCGCACGAGGTCATGGACCGCCTGGCCGCGATCGTGCGTCACCCACACTACGTCCGCGTCGACGGGCGGCCGCTCGTGCTCGTACGAGCCGAGTCGCTACCGGCCGACGTCGCGCGATGCGTCGCGGGATGGCGCTCCGTGGCTGCGCGACGCCGGATGCCGCAGCCGTTCCTTCTGCGCGTGCAGCCGTGTGGGGCGGGCGACGCGGCGGCGATGGGCTTCGACGGCGCCGTGGAGTTGCCGCCGTCCGGGATGCCGCTCGACGACGTCGCGCTCGGCGCTCTCGCCGTGCCGCGATTCAGCTACGAACAAGCGCGCGACTTCGCGGCGACCGCCGCGCCGCCGGCGACGATGTTTCGCGGCGTCCTGCTCTGGCACGAACCGCCGCGCGGCGCGGCGGGCGTCCGGTTCGTCGACGCGTCGCCCGCCGCGTACCGCGCCTGGCTGGAACAGGCGATCGCGTGGACGCGCGTTCACCACCCCGGCTCGCGCAGGCTGGTCTTCGTCGTGCCGTGGAACGGGTGCTCGGAGGCGACGCTCGCAGCACCGGACCACCACTACGACCAGGCCTACGCCGACGCGACTCGCGACGCGACGCGCGAGGCGACGCGCAGCCGGGACGTGCCGTCCGTGCGGCGACTCGACCCGCTCGTGTCGGTCGTGCTGCCGATCTACAACCACGAAGCCTACGTCGGCCGAGCAGTCCGATCGGTCCTCGATCAGACGATCGACGACGTCGAGCTGATCCTGATCGACGACGGATCGACCGACGACAGCCTCGCCGTCGCGCGCGAATCGGCGGCTCACGCCGGCGACCGACGCGTGCGCGTGATCGCGCAGGCGAACCGCGGCAGCCACGCGGCACTGAACACCGCGATCGCCGCGGCGCGAGGGACGTACTGCGCGATCCTCAACTCGGACGACGCGTATGCGCCCGACCGCCTGGAACTGATGATCGGCGCGATGCGCGCCGAGCGCGCCGACTTGTCGTACTCGCGCGTCGCGTACGTCGATGCCGGCGGTCGTGACGTGAGCTACACGCACGAGCGCGCGCTCACGTACCTTTGGAAACAGGAGGAGCAGCGCTCGTTTCCGCACGCCGCGTACGCGTTGCTCGATTTCAACGCCGCGATCTCGACCGGCAATCTCGTCTTTCGGCGCTCGCTGTTCGACGCGGCCGGCGGCTTCGCTCCGCTCGTATGGTGCCACGACTGGGACTTCTTGCTGACGGCGCTGCGCCGAGGCCGAACGCTCTACGTCGATCAGTCGCTGTACTACTACCGCCTTCACGAAGGGAGCGCGTCGGCGACGTACGACATCCGCCTGGCCTATGCCGAAGGCGTCCACATGTTGCGCCGGTTCTTTGCGGACCCGGACTACTGCCGCCGTCTGCACCGGCTCGATCCCGCGTACTACGAGCGGTTCGTTCGCGCCCGCGGCCTCGACCGCTTCGGCGCCCTCAGTATCCTCGGCGGGCGAATTTTGAACGCAGCAGCCGTACCTGAACCGGCGGCCTCGGCGGCGCGCTTGCGCACCAGTGCCTCCGTCCGCTGATGAACACGCGCACGCCGCCGGGCGGTCCGTCTACCCGCGATCAGCCGTTCGGGTCGACCCCCCAGCCGCGGTCGCCGGACGTCGAGGCGGGCGACGCCGCGGATGCGGTATGCGCGCCGCCGTTCGGGTCGATCCCCCACCCGCCGTCGGAACCCGCAGCCGAAGCCGCAGCAAGCATCATTGCCAAAATGAGGGCTGCCATGACGGTGTGTCCCTTCTGAAGCGAGCGCTGGTCCCAACGATCATCGCACACCATGCAGCGCACCGGACGAGCACGCCGTGACCGCCTTGTGACGCAAGGACCGCTGCGCATCGTTACGGCGGAGGGAGAGCCGGCCGGCGCGCAGCGCTCACGTCGCTGTGTTCTTCTGGAGCCGACGGCCGGACTCGAACCGGCGACCTGCTATTTACGAAACAGCTGCTCTACCAACTGAGCTACGTCGGCTTGGGCGGCCCTCGGCCGCGACCGCCCTGGGTTCGCGAGCGCGAGTCGCGGCCCTGCCCTGCCGAAAGAGATGATGTGATCCTTCGGGCGGGCCTGTTTCTCGTTCTCGCCGCGGCGGCGTTCCAGCCGGTCCCCGGCCGCGCGGCGGAGCCGCAGCCGCCCGCGAGCTGGTCCGGCGCGCCGATCGCAGGCGACGCCCCGGCGGCTTCGCTGCTCCGGCCGGCGACCGTGCACGCCGCGTTCCGCGCACCGCGGGTCGGGACGGCCCTCTACGTCGGGACGCCCTGGTTCGTGCGCGATCTCTCGGTCACGGTCGTCGGCCCGGGCGCGCGGCGCGAGACCCTGATCGGAACCTCCGATCTGCCGGGCCGCATGCTCGGCGTCCGTCTCCCCAGCGACGCGTGGCAGGCCGATCGCGTCGAAGTCGAGGCGTCCACGGTCAGCACAGCGGCGCCGCTCTATCTGCTCCCCGCCGAAGAGCTGGCGCGCATCGCTTGGCGGACGTGGTGGTACGCCGCCCTCTTCGGCCTTTTCGGCGCGCTCGCGATCGCCGGCGGGACCCTTGCTGCGACGCTCCGCTCGCGCCTCTCGGCGATCTTCGCCGCGCTGATGGCGGCGCAGGGCGCGCTGCTCGTCCCGTGGCTCGGCATCGTGCGGCCGGTTCCGGAGGTCAGCCAGCCGCTTCACGCGCTGCTCCAGTGCGACGTCTTCGCCGCGCTCGCCGCGTTCGCGCTCGCGTTCGCACGCGCCGTTCCGCCGCCGTCGTGGCTCGCCCGCGCGGTCTACGCGCTCCTCGCCTTCAACGTGATCGCCGTCATCGGCGGCGACGTCCTGCAAGATCTGTGGATCATCCCCGACATCGCCGCGCAGGCGCTCGCGGCCGCGCTTCACCTCTCGCTCGTCGCCGTCGCCGTTCTGGCGCTACGCGCGCGCATCTCCGGCGCACGCTGGTTTGCGGCCGCAACGATCACCGCTGCGCTGTGCGCGCTCGCCGGCGTCGTGCCGTTGCTGCCGGATGCGTTCGTGCGCTCGCTCCCGCTCACCGGGTCGGCGGTCGCGGCGCTGCTCCTCACGCTGGCGCTGACCGCGCATCTCGGAAAGCGCGAGAGCGGACGGCCCGCCGCGGCCCCGCGTGGCGCGAACCTCGACGGCCTCACCGAGATCGCGAACCGTACGACCGCCGACGACCATGTCGAACGCGCCTGGCATGCCGCCGCGATCGCGCGCACGCCGCTCGCCACGCTGCTGGTCGACGTCGACCACCTCCGGAAGTACAACGAGATCTACGGCCACCTCGCCGGCGACGATGCGCTGCGCCGCATCGCGGGCGTCCTCGCGGGCTGTGCCTCCCGGCGTGACGACCTCGCTGCGCGCTACGACGGCGACACGCTGCTGGTCGTCCTGTGCGACACCGATCTCGCCGGCGCGCGCTCCGTCGCGGAAAGCATTCTCGCCGCCGTCGCACGGCTCGAGATCGCGCACGGCGGCGCGCCCTCGAAGCGGCTCAGCGTCACGGTCGGTGCCGCGGCGCTGGTCCCCGACGCGGGAACGGAGACCGGCGAGCTGCTGCGGCGCGCCGCGACCGCGCTCTACATCGCGAAGACGATGGGGCGCAACCGCGTGGTGACGGACGAGCCGATCACCGTTCCGGCGCCGCTCTCCTAGCGGTCGCGTTCCGGCTCAGCCGGCGGAGAACACCGCGTCCGCGACCGCTTCGTTCACCGTGTACGGGCCGTAGTCGATCGACGCGTGGATCTTCGTGCCGCTGATGTTCAGGTCGGCCTCGGCGTGTCTCGGAAGCTCGTACCCGCCGGCGTCCTGCTCGGTGATCCGCATGTCGATCGTCGAGCCGTCGGTCGTCCACCACTGCGCGTGAAGCGGGGCGCTCGCGTCGCCGTCGACGTCGACGACCATGCGCGCGATCTCGCCGCCGTGGCGCGGGACGCCTTCGAGATGGTACGGGCCGCGGTCGCCGCTTCCGGCGACCAAACGGAGATCGTACTGCTGCGGCCAGGTCAACGGCGTGCCGAGCTCGGCGAAGAGCTTGCGGCCCTGCGCGGGGACGCGCTGCACGTCGAGCGCCAGCCGTGCGGGCCGTTTGAAATACTGCATCCCGTCGAGGCCGAAGTGGAACGTCAGCAGTTTCTTGACGCGCACGCTGATGTGGACCGGAACCGAGTACGACGTCAAGCGTGCGTCGTGTCCGTTGATGCGTGCCAACACTTCGGTTGCCGCGGGCAGCGCGCTCGACGGGACGGCCGGGGAAGCGCCGAGCAACCCGGTCAGCGCGGTGATCGCCGCCAGGGCGCGAGCCATCGACCGTGCAGCGCTTGCCTGCATGGGCCCGTCCCTCCGTTACCCGTCAGTGCGCGGAGTATTCCCCGATTCGCGCGACGGACAACCTTGCGACGGCTACGCTGCGTCGCGCCAAACCGGGATCACCGAGCGCACCGCACCGCGTCCGCCGCGGAGCCCGTTCGCGGCCGCTTCGAGGGCGTCGAGCGACACGGCAGCGTCGCTCGTCACGACGCTTCCGCCGGCGAAGCGCACGAGCACCGGCGCGCGCAGCGGCTGTGCGACCAGGTCTTCGCCGTCGTGTGTCAGCACGGCACGTTCGCGCGCGCCGAGCGCTGCGAGCACGTCGGCGACGACCGCCGACGCGGTCGCGTCACCGCCTGCGCCGAATCCCGAGAACACCAGCGGGCCGCAGCCGCGCCCCAGCACGCGCACGACGTTCTCCGCACCGCGCGGACGCGCGAAGGGATGATCGTGCGGAACGAACGCCGGCGTGACGCCGGCTTCGATCTCACCGCCCGCGCCTTTGCGGGCGAGCGCGAGCAGTTTCAACCGAAACCCGCGCTCCGCGCCCGCACGCACGTCGTCGCGCGAGATCTCCGCGATCCCGCGGCGCGCAAGACCGGACGAGACCGCCGGGCGTTTGAACGCGATCCCGGCGAGGATGGCGAGCTTGTGCGCCGCGTCGTGGCCGTCGACGTCGCTGCGCGGGTCTTGCTCGGCGAAGCCGAGGCGCTGCGCCTCGGCCAGCGCCTCGCCGTAGTCGGCGCCGGCATCCATCGCGTCGAGGACGAAGTTCGTCGTGCCGTTCAGCACGCCGCCGATCTCGAACACGTCCTCGTCCGCCAGCGAGCCGGCCAGCGCGCGGACGATCGGGATCGCGCCGCCGACCGCGGCTTCGAACCGGAGCGACGCACCGGTGCGTGCCGCGAACGCCGCCAGCCATGGCCCTTCGGTCGCGATCAGGTCTTTGTTCGCGGTGACCACATCCTTGCCGCGCGCGATCGCGCGCAGGACGAGCTCGCGCGCCAGCCCGAGGCCGCCGATGCACTCGACGACGACGCGCACGCTGGGGTCGTCGACGACCTCGAACGCATCGCCGGCGAAGCGGTTCCACGGGACGTCACGCGGCTTGCGCGGATCGCGTACGGCGATCCCGCGGATGAGCCCCGGGTGCGAGGCGATCAGCCGCCGCGCGACACCGGATCCGACGGTACCGCAGCCGAGGAGCCCGACGCGCCCGAGCGCGCGCGGCGTCGTCGCGACCGGCGGACCACCGATGACGTCGGACGAGCACAGAACACGCGGTAGGGTTTGCACGGCAGCCTCCATGGCAAGTCTCCGGGAATGAAAAAGGCCCTCGCCGTTCGGCGAGGGCCTCGTCTCGTATCGTCTCGTCTGCGCTACGCCGACGCCGATCCGGACCTGCCCTCGCCGAGGGTAGTCGTCATCGTCGTCGTCGTGATCAGACAGAGCGCGAACATGTGTCCTCGGACCTTATCACGTCTCCGGGGCCGGCGCAAGGCCCCAGAGCGTGACGCCCGCGACGATCATCCAGATCCCTTCGCCGAGCACGACGGCGCCGAACCCGTGCACGTCGAGCTGAAAGAGATTCGGCCAAGCCGTGCCGAGCAGGGCCGCGCCGAGGATCATCCCGAAACCGGCGAGCGCGGGATGGAACCCGCGCGCGCGCAGCATGGCGATCGACCAGAGGAGAATCGCCGACGCCGACGCGAGGACGAAGATCTTCGCGAACGCTTGATTCAGCAGCGCCGTGTAGATTTCGAGCGTCTTCCAGATCTGTGCGTCCGGGCCGCCCAGCGCCGCCTGGCGGATCGTCGTCGGCGCCATGAAGCCGCTCGCGGTCGCCGCGATCCCGACCGCGATCTCGGCCATTGCGAAGACGACGAGTGCCGTGACGGCGATTCGGCTCGGGCTGTTCAGCCGCGCGGTCAGCGCAAGCGCGCCCAGAAACGAGAGCACGACGCCGATCAGGGCCAGGGTGTGGATCGTTCGGTTGATGAGGACGAACGCCGCGAAACTGCCCGGCCCGAGGAACTCATGAGCGGTCGGGTGGAAGGCCAGCGTCACGATACCGGTGGCGGCGCCCGCGATGAGCGCGATAGCGCCGAGTCGTTCGTCTCTCATGCGCAGAGCATGCGGGTTCTCGCGTCGATCCGTCCAGCCGTGCGGCCCGGCTCTCGAACAAAGGAGGAGGCGATGTCCGGAAACGCTGCGCCGAAACGCGTGGACCGCCGTGTCGAGCGGACGCGCGACCGCCTCGGCGACGCGCTGATCGCGCTCATGCACGAGCTGCCGTTCGAGCAGATCACGGTCCAGCACGTCCTCGATCGCGCGGCGATCGGCCGGTCGACCTTCTACGCGCACTTCAGCGACAAGCACGACCTGCTCCTCAGCGACGTCGATGAGTTCCTCGAAGCGTACGCGCACGCCGTCGACCGCGATCCGTCGGATCGGATCTGCGCGGTCCGCGAGCTGTTCCAGCATATCGGCGAGGCGGATGCGCTGATCGCCGCCCTCACCGCGTCAGGGCACTGGCAAGACCTGCTCGACCTCGGCCAGGCGCACGTCGCGCGCGCCGCCGCCGCGCGCCTGCGCGTCCTGCCGCGCTCCGCGCATCTCGACCCCGTGCGGCGCGACGCGATGGCCCACGCCTTCGCCGGCGCGTTCTTCTCGCTGCTGACGTGGTGGCTCGCCCACCGTCCGTTCTCAGCCGCCGAAGCCGACGCGCTGTTTCACCGCATGGTCTGGTCCGGCGGTTTCGGAGGGCTCCGTGACTAGGCCGCGCAGCACGGCGGCCAACGCGGCGGGCTCGGCGAGAAACGCGTCGTGGCCGTGGTCGCTGGCGAGGTAGCGGTACTCCGCGTCCCAGCCCGCCGCGCGCCAGCGTCCCGCGCACGCGGCGACGAACTCCGGCGGGTAGAGCTGATCGCCCTCGATGCCGACGAAGGTCAGGCGCGCGCGTCCCGCCGGCGCTTCCCGGCCGCGCAGGTCGAACAGGTCCATCGCGCGCGTGAGCGTCAGATAGCTGTTCGCGTCGAAACGTTTGACGAAGACGTCGCCCTGGTGCGCGAGATAGCCCTCGACGTCGAAGCGATCGCCGCCCGCGCGGTCCGGACGGTTGCCGAAGCGTCGTTCGAAGAGCGCTTCGCTCTTGTACGTGACCGTCGCGATGGCGCGCGCGAGCCGCAGGCCGTTCTCCGGCGGCGCGTCGTACCAGCCGTCCGCGAACGCGGGATCGAGCCGGATCGCTTCACGCGCCGTGCCGTTCTGGCCGATCCCCTGCGCGCGCAGGTGGTCGTACGTCCCGATCACGATCGCTTGATCGACGGCGTCGTCGTAGCCGCGGACCCATTGCAGCACTTGCTTCCCGCCGAGCGAGCCGCCGATCGCGACCGCGACGCGCGAGATGCCGAACGTCGCCAGCGCGCGGCGCTGCGCCTCGACCATGTCGGCGACGGTCACGACGGGGAAGCGCGGACCCCAGCGCCGTCCGTCGGGCGCGAGCGAAGACGGCCCGGTCGAGCCGTAGCAGCCGCCCAGCACGTTCACCCCGGCGACGCACCAGCGGTCGAGATCGAACAGCCCGCCCTCGCCGACGAGCCCGTTCCACCACTCGAGCGCGCGGGACGAGCCGCTGAGCGCGTGCGCGACGAAGACGACGTTCGAGCCGTCGGCGCGCGGCTCGCGCCCGTAGAGCGTGACGCGCTGCACGACCTCCGGGATCGAAGCGCCGGAGACCAGCTCCAGCGCTCCGATCTCGACGTCCCGTTCGATCACGCCGCGTCCAGCGCCTGAGCGAGATCGGCGATGATGTCGTCGATCGACTCGATCCCGACGGAGAGCCGGACCGCGTCGTCGCTGACGCCGCTGGCGATCTGATCGGCCGGCGTGAGCTGCTGGTGCGTCGTCGTCGCCGGATGGATGACCAGCGACTTCGCGTCGCCGACGTTCGCCAGCAGCGAGAACAGCTTCAGACCGTCGATCACCGCGCGCGCGTTCCCGGCGCCGCCCTTCACGCCGAACGTGAGGATCGCGCCGCCGCCCTTGGGGATGTACTTCTGTGCGTTCGCGTACGCCGGATCGCCGGCGAGCCCGGGATAGCGCACCCACACCACCTTCGGATGGCTCTTCAGGAACTCGGCGACCGCGAGCGCGTTGGCGCTGTGCCGCTCGACGCGCAGACCGAGCGTCTCCAGCCCCTGCAGCAGCAGCCACGCGTTGAACGGCGAGAGCGCCGCGCCGACGTCGCGCAGGAGCTGGACGCGGGCCTTGATGATGTACGCGAGCGGCCCGACCGCGTCGGTGTAGACGACGCCGTGATACGAAGGATCGGGTTCGACGAAGTCGGGGAAGCGGCCCGACGCCTTCCAGTCGAACTTCCCCGAGTCGACGATCG
>DASWSC010000008.1:0-4115 GCA_036402855.1 Candidatus Elarobacter sp.
ACGCAGTTCGCCATGCTGCAGACCGAAGGCGTCGCCGTCTTCGTCTCGTCCGGCGACGCGGGGGCCCAAGGCTGCGCGCGGCCGTTCGCGGGGACCGGGCCGGGCGTCTCCAGCCCCGACCAGCCGTGCGTCAGCGCACCCGCGGTCGACCAGAACGTCACGAGCGTCGGCGGGATCACCGCCCCGATCGACGAGACGGGCCGGAAGATCGGTCCGTACACGACGTGGGGGGTGCAGACCGAGCACGGCTTCGGCGCGACCGGCGGCGGCCTCTCGGTCGCGGTTCCGAAACCCGCCTACCAGACCGGCCCGGGGATCACCGGCACCAAGCGCAACCAGCCCGACGCATCGCTCGACGCCGATCCGGCGACGGGCGTGGCGACGGCGTTCAACACGAGCTTCGCAGGCGGCGGCTTCGGCGCGTTCGGCGGAACCAGCGTCGCGGCGCCCGAGATGGCCGCGATGTGGGCGCTCGTCCTGGACGCCTGCAAGAAGACGGCCGCGTGCGCCGCCAAGGGCTCCGGCCCGAAGCCGTACCGCATGGGGAACGCGGCGCCGGCGATGTACGCGATCTACAACAGCGCGACGCTCTACCCGGCGACGTTCCTCGACATCGTCGACGGCAACAACGGCGTGCGCCCGTGCAGCGTCAACCCGGGCCAGGTCGGCCCGTGTCCGAACCCGTCGCCGACCATCGATCCGGGGTTCAACGCCGGCCACGGCTACGACCTCACGACGGGGATCGGGGTCCCCTTCGGGCGCCATCTGATTCAGGCGGTCGTCGGGGTCTAAAAAGCAAGCGAGGGGGCGGTCGATACGCGTGGTATCTGCCGCCCCTTGCGGCCGGTGATACAATACCAAGGCTGTGAAGACCAAGGGCCACCCCAAATGGTATCCGGACGCGCGCGTGACGTGCGCGTGCGGGAACTCGTTCACCACCGGATCGACGTCGCCGACGATCTCCGTCGAGGTCTGCTCCAACTGCCATCCGCTCTGGACCGGGCAGCAGAAGTTCCTCGATACCGCCGGCCGCGTCGAGAAGTTCAACCAGCGCGCCGCCATGGCCGACAAGAAGAAGGCCGAAGCGGCCGCTCGCAAGTCGCGCAAGCAGGCTGAGACGCAGGAGAACGCTCCGGCTTCCGTTTAGCCGCGCCGAACCAACCACCGGAAGCGAGCCGCCCGCCGGCTCGCTTCTTTCATGCCCGATGCAGTACACCGACCGCCTCGAGACGCTCTCGAACCGCTTCGACGAGATCGACGCCGCGCTCGCGGACACGAGCGGCGGCTTCGATCAGTCACGCTTCACCGCGCTGATGAAAGAGCGCGCCGCGATCGAAGAGACGGTCGCCGCATACCGCCGCTACCGTGACGTGCTGCGGGCGATCGCCGAGAACGACGCGCTGCGCGCCGACAAGAACGATCCCGAGTTGGCCGCGCTCGCCGAAGAAGAAGCCGGCGAGCTGCGCGAGCGGTTGGCGGCGCTCGGCGCGCGGCTCAACGAGCTGATGCTGCCGCGCGACCCGAACGACGACAAGGACGTCTTCATCGAGATCCGCGCCGGAGCCGGCGGCGACGAAGCCGGGATCTTCGCGGGCGACCTGCTGCGGATGTACACGCGCTTCGCCGAGTCGCGGAAGATGCGCGTCGACGTGCTGAGCGAGAACCAGAACGAGGCCGGCGGCTACAAGGAGGCCGTCCTCGCCGTGAAGGGCGGCGAGCCGTACCGCTGGTTCAAGTACGAGTCGGGCGTCCACCGCGTGCAGCGCGTCCCCGCGACCGAGGCGGCGGGACGCATCCACACCTCGACGGCGACCGTCGCCGTGCTTCCGGAAGTGGAGGACGACGGCGAGATCGAGATCAAACCGGGCGATCTCGACGTCGATACGTTCAAAGCGTCGGGGGCCGGCGGCCAGCACGTGAACAAGACCGAGTCCGCGATCCGCATCACGCACAAGCCGACCGGGATCGTCGTCTCGTGCAGTGAGGAACGCTCGCAGCTGCAGAACCGCGCGCGCGCGATGGACATGCTGCGCGCGCAGCTCGCCGCGAACCAGCGCCGGGAGCGCGAAGAGACCGAAGGCGCGCTGCGCCGCAGCCAGGTCGGCACCGGCGACCGCAGCGAGAAGATTCGCACGTACAACTACCCTCAGGACCGGATCACCGACCACCGCATCAACCAGAACTTCCAGAACATCAAGGCGATCCTCGACGGTGACATGGAGAAGCTGATCGTCGAGTTGCAGAAGTGGGAGAAGGCCCGGCTGCTGGCCGGCGAAACCAGCGCCGCGTGACGATCGGCGAGGCGCTGCGCGACGCGGCGATCCGGCTGGAGCCGGTCGGCGGTACCGGGCGGCTCGATGCGGTGTTCCTCCTCGCGCACGCGGGGGGCGTCTCGCGCGCGGAGATGATCGCGCAGCGGGAGCGCGAGCTGGACCGCGACGTCGTCGAACGGTTCGAGGCGCTGGTCGAGCAGCGCGAGCGCGGCGCGCCGCTCGCGTACGTCACCGGCGAGGCCGGGTTCTACGGGCGCATGTTCGGCGTCGACGCGCGCGTGCTCGTGCCGCGCCCGGAGACCGAGCTCGCGATCGAGTGGGCCGTGCGCCATCTGCGCGCGACCGGGCGGGAGACGGGAACTGCGGCCGACGCCGGCACGGGGAGCGGAGCGATCGCCGTGACGCTCGCGTGCGAGCTGCGGGGACTCGGCGTCTTCGCGAGCGATGTTTCCGCCGACGCGCTCTCGGTCGCACGCCACAACGCCGCCCGCAACGACGTCTTCCAGCACGTCACGTTTCTGCACGGCGATCTCGCCGCGCCGCTGCTGCCGTACGCGCCGTTCGACTGCGTCGTCGCGAACCTGCCCTACGTGCCGACGGCCGAGTGCGCGGCCGCGCCGGACCCGGTTTCGTTCGAGCCGATGCTCGCGCGCGACGGCGGCGCCGACGGGCTCGCGCTGTATCGGCGCTTCGTCCCCGATCTGCCGAGGCTGATCGCACCGCGCGGGATCGCGATCCTCGAGGCCGCGCCGGACAACGCGCGCGCGCTGGAGCAGCGTGTGCGCGCGGCGCTGCCGGCGGCGGGCGTCGAGACGATCCAGGACTACGCCGGGCTCGACCGCTTCATCGTCGCCGTCGTCCCGCCGGGGTAGTCAAGCGGGCGAGCGGCTCGCCGGAGGCCGGGTTCCGGCACCCGGCGAAGCGTAGCATCCCCCATGGCCAAGTTCATCTTCTTCACCGGCGGGGTCGTCAGTTCGCTCGGGAAGGGGATCACGGCAGCATCGCTGGGGCGGCTTTTGAAGAGCCGGGGCGTCTCCGTGTCGATCCAGAAGCTGGATCCGTACATCAACGTCGACGCCGGGACGATGAACCCGTACCAGCACGGTGAGGTCTTCGTCACCGAGGACGGCGCCGAGACCGACCTCGATCTCGGTCACTACGAGCGCTTCATCGACGAGTCGCTGACCCGCGAGAACAACGTCACGACGGGTCAGATCTACAAGTCGGTCATCGAGAAGGAGCGGCGCGGGGAGTACCTCGGGGCGACCGTTCAGGTCATCCCGCACATCACGAACGAGATCAAGGCGCACGTGACGCGCGTCGCCGAGACGAGCGGCGCCGATGTGTGCATCGTCGAGGTCGGCGGAACCGTCGGCGACATCGAGTCGCTCCCGTTCCTCGAAGCGATCCGCCAAGTCCGTCACGTCGTCGGCGACGAGAACGTGATGTTCGTCCACCTGACGCTGCTCCCGCACCTCGGAGCGGCCGACGAGCTGAAGACGAAGCCGACGCAGCACAGCGTGCGCGAGCTGCGCGCGATCGGGATCACGCCCGACGCGATCGTCGTTCGCACCGGAAGCGCGAAACCGATCCCGCTCGAGCTCAAAGAGAAGATCGCGCTGTTCTGCGACGTCCACGAGAACAGCGTCGTGCAGAACGGCGACGCGCCGACGATCTACCAGGTGCCGCTGAACCTCGAGGCCGAGGGGCTGGCCGAGATCGCCGTGCGCAAGCTGCGGCTCGAGACGACGCCGCCGCAGCTCGAGGACTGGAGCGCGATCGCCGAGCGGATGCAGAACCCGCGCGGCCGTCTGAAGGTCGCACTGGTCGGAAAGTACGTCG
>DASWSC010000009.1:0-6032 GCA_036402855.1 Candidatus Elarobacter sp.
GCGCGGTAGTAGGCGACCTCGGCGGCGAGCTGCGGCGCCGAGCGCGGCACCAGCGAGGCGGCCTGGTCGAGAAGCGCCTCGCCCTGTTCCCGGCGATTGGTGCGGGCCAGCGACGCGCCGAGCAGCATCGTCCCAGCCGCCGTCTCGGCGGCCCCTTGCGCGTGTTTCGAGACGCGCTGGAGCAGCGGCGCCGCCTCCTCGGGACGGTCGAGCGCCAGCAGCGCCCGAGCCTGCCAGTGCGCCGCGGCGACACGCTCGTCGCGGCGCTCGAAAACGGCGCCGGAGAGGAGGCGCACGACGCGAGCGTACTCGCCGGCGTTCCAGGCCGAGCGCGCTTCGTCGAGCGGTCCGAGAGCATGCCGCACCGCAGCGGCTGCGGCGCGGCGCGAGCTAGCCACGGCGACTCATCTTCGGGCTTCGGTGCACGTGTCTTTTTCGTGCGGCGCGTAGCTCGTTTGGCGCACGGGGCGCGGCGCTACGAGATCGCGGCGCCGTTGCCGACGAACCGCTCCAGCACCGCGCGGCGCAGCGCGTCCGGCGGAACCAGACCTTGGTCGAGGATGAAATCGTGAAAGGCGCGAGCGTCGAACCGGTCGCCGAGCGCCGCTTCCGCTTCCGCGCGCAGTGCGACCAGCTTCGTGTAGCCGTAGAAGTACGACGTCGCCTGGCCCGGAGCGCGGAACGTGTAGCGTTCCACCTCGCTGCGCGCGAACGGCGGCGAGTACACGATCTCGCGCTCGAGGAACGCGTGCGCCTCCTCGGGCGACACCGCGCCGGTCTGCAGCTCGGGGTCGAGGAACGCGCGCGCGGCGCGGTGGAGCCGCATCTGCAGCGAGCAGAGCTGGCCCGCCGGCGGCATGTACGGCAGCACGACCTCTTCGGCGTAGAGCGCCCAGCCTTCGACGTTGACCGAGTTGAACGCGAAGACGGCGCGCGCGAGCGAGAGCCCGCCTTCGAGCATCCGGTCGAACTGCACCTCATGGCCCGGGCGAGCCTCGTGCGCGGTGAGCGTCCACGTCACCGCGTCGTGCGTGAAGTCGTCCGAGCGCTCCGTTCCGCTCGCGCCGGCGGCCGGCGGGACGTCGAGCGGGAGGACGAACTCGCCGACCTGCCCGGTATTGCCGACGAGCGGCGCGGGGTTCATGTGTGCCGCCGGCGTCTCGGCGCTTTCCGCGAGCGAGGCGACGCGGATCCGCGCCGGGCGCTCGGGGAGCGTGACGAGGTTCTCGCGCCGGACGATCGCTTCGATCTCGTCGAGCCGCGCGCGGTAGAACGCCACGATCGCGTCGCCGTCGCCGCGGATCTGCTGCCGCTTCAGATCGCGGATCACGTCGCGGTAGTCACGCGA
Organism: Candidatus Elarobacter sp.; assembly: GCA_036402855.1. Taxonomy (GTDB): domain Bacteria; phylum Vulcanimicrobiota; class Vulcanimicrobiia; order Vulcanimicrobiales; family Vulcanimicrobiaceae; genus Vulcanimicrobium. The sequence continues at coordinate 1,349 of DASWSC010000009.1, forward strand.
GGTGAAGCCGCACTCGGCGGCGACGCGCGGGGCCAGCGCCTGCATCTCGGCCTGGATGGCGTCGAAGGCGTGGTGCGCGAGCGCGGCGAGCTCGCCGGCCGGGATGTCGACGCCGACGTCGTGCAGCCGGTACGCGTACACCTCCGGCGGGAGACGATGGTCGTCGCGCGCGCGCGGAAGGAGCTCCGCCTCGATGAACCGCGCGTACTCCTCGCACTGCGCGCGAAACGCGGCGAACGGTTCGGCCCAGCCGTCGAGCGCGGAGCCGCGCAGCAGCGCTTCGATGCCGTCGACCAGCACCGGGCCGAGCGAGAGCGCGGTCCGCACTTCGACGACATACGGGGTGGCGAGGCCCTCGCGCGCGAGCTGCGCCCGCGTCTCGCCGGTGGCGCTCCGGGCGAGCGGGACCGTCGCCGGCTCGAGGCCGGCGTAGCGCCGCAGGCGCGTCAGCGCGAGGCGCTGTCGCTCGGGCGGATTCTGCTGGTCGAGGAGGACGCGAATCCCCGAGAAGGCGATCCGCGCGACGTCGATGAGCTGCACGAGGTGGGCTTCCGCGACGTCGACGCCGCGGACGACGTCGGCGGCGGCCTGCAGCAGAATCCCGATGTCTTCCTTCACGAGCGGGTCGGACTCGCGCGAGTCCGCCGAGCGGAGCGTCTCGGAGGCGCGGAACGCGGACTCGCGGATGCGGTCGCGCCAGCCGTCGCGCAGGTCGGCGGTGTGCGTGTCGGCGGGCGTGAGCCCGAGCGCGGACGACGTCTCCGGCCCGGCCAGGCAGTACAGTGCGACGACGGGCTCGGCGAGCTCGTCGCTGCGGCGGATCCATTCGGGCTTCACGGCATTCACAGCGTCCAGCTACCCACGTTCCAGAAGTCGCTGACGGCCTGCGCCGGCGCGACGCCGCGCAGATCGTCGTTCCAGGCGTTCACGTTCGCGCGCCACACGATCGTGTGGTACGGAAGGACCTCGCCGAGGCGGCGCTCGACCTGCGCGTAGAGCACCTTGCGCCGCGCGCGGTCGTAGACCGAGCGCGCTTGCGCCTGCAAGCGGCCGAGCCGTTCGTCCTTGACGCCGGAGTAGTTCGCGCCGTGCGGGGGCAGCGACTCGGGCGCCGCCGTCTGTGTATCGTCCGGATCGGGGAGCTGCGTCCACGCATAGATCGCCAGATCGAACTTCCCGGTCGCGAACAGACCGCCGGCGCCGTACGGCGCGAACACCATGTTCGCCGGCGCGTTGTGGACCTGAAGGTCGAAGCCGGCCGCGCGGAGCTGCTGCTGCATGAGCACCTCGGCGTTCTGGCGCGGGATCACGCCGGCGACGGTGCGGATCTCGACCTCCAGCCGCTTTCCGTCCTTCGTGCGGATCCCGTCGGGGCCGGGCTTCCAGCCGGCCTCGTCGAGCAGCCGCCGCGCCTCCGCGGGGTCGTACGAGGACGGGTCGGGCTGCGGCGTGTACGCCCACGAGCGCGGGAAGACGTCGCCCCAGTCGGGCAGGTCGACGTCGAGGTAGACCGTCCGCGCGATCGTTCGGAAGTCGATCGCGCGCGCCGCCGCGCGCCGCACGCGCAGATCGTCGAACGGCGCGCGCCGCGCGTTGAAGACCAGCATCTCGAACTGCGCCGACGGCTGCGCGTCGACGCGCGTTCCGGGCAGCGCGCGCAGCTCGCGGAGCTGCTGCTCGGGAGCCCCGAAATAGAAATCGAGCTCGTGCGTGCGCAGCGAGACGAGCAGCGTGTTCTCGTTCGGGATGATGCGGAGCGTCACGCGGCGCAGCCCCGGCTTGCCCCCGTGCCAGTACCGGTTCGGCACCATCTCGATCACCGAGTTGGTGTCATACCGCTCCACCACGTACGGCCCGCTCCCGACCGGCTTGGTGCCGAAGGGGTCTTCGTTGAGATTCGGCTTGCCGTCGAGCAGATGCTTCGGCAAGATCGAGCCCTGCGTGCCGCAGCGGAAGAAGCCGGCGACGAACGGTGCGAACGGCGCGCGCAGCCGCGCGACGACGGTGAGCCGGTCGGTCGCGCGCACGTCGAGCGCCTGATCGTAGGGGAAGTGGTACGGAACGTTGTTGCGCGGGTTCATCACCTGCCGCCACGTGAAGACGACGTCGTCGGCCGTGAGCGGCCGTCCGTCGGCGAAGCGCACGTCGGGCCGCAGGTGGTACGTGATCGTCTTGCCGTCGGCGCTGATCCCGCCGTTGCGCTGCGTCGGGACCTCGCGCGCGGCGTCGGGGATCGGGTTTCCGCTCGCGTCGTAGCGGATGAGGCCGCTGAAGAGGAACTGCGCGATGTCGGTCACGCCGGCTTGCCCGGAGAGCAGCGGGTTCAGGTTGTCGATCGTGCGCAGCACGCCGATCCGGACGTGGCCGGGCTCGGTCCACGCGTGACGTGCGGCGGCCGGCGCGGCGGTCGCGGTCGCGAACGTCGCCACGGCGGTCAGCGCCGCTATCGCGCGTCTCACGCGAGGGCGATCAGCGAGCGCGCGCGCGGCGACCGCGCCGGCGCCGGCCGGTTCCCGCGCTCTTCGGCTCGGCGCTCGGCGGCCGGTGACCGTTCGGCGAGGGCCGCGGCGCGCCGCCGCTGACGGGGATCTGCGCGTAGCCGGAGAGCATCTCGTCGACGCGCTGGTAGGCGCTCCCGAGGAGACCGACGAGCGACGACCCGACCTCGATCACCCGCTCGGGGAGATCCTCGGTCGAGTACAGCGTCACGAACTTGTCGCCGTCGCGCTTCACGTCGATCCGGCGCCGTTCCCAGCGCAGCGACTTCGGGTTCACGTCGAGCATGCGGTTCGCGAAGCGCTCGGCGTCCTCGTGCGGGGCGACACGGCGCGCCTCCGCGACCCACTGGTCCCACTTCCGCGCGAAGTCGGCGATCGGGCGGCCTTTGCGGTCGTACGCGGTCTTCTGCGGGGGCATCTCGAGCCGCCAGTGGCTCTCGGGATCGATCGGCTGGAACGTCGGCTTGATCTCGCGCGGCCCGTTGAAGGCGTCGATCTCGATCAGCGCGGTATCGATCTCCTCGGCGGTGCGGACCTTCGCCGCGCGCTTCGGGTCCCGTCGGAGCAGCTCTTCGAACCGTTCGGCGACCTGCGCCGTCATTCGGCCCTGCGCGTCGATGTGCGGCGGCAGACCGTACAGCGACGGGACCGTGACGAGCTGGTGGCGCTGCCCCTGGTCGACGAGGTCGATCACGATGGCGGCGGGCTTCGGCGACTTCTCGATCAGCTCGCGCCGCTCGAGGCCGGAGTTCGTGTTCGAGAGGGGCGACGCGATCTCGTCGAGCGGGCGCAGCGCGCGGCCCGTGATCTGCGTGTAGAGCGTCGTCGATTTCGTCGGGCGTGCGTTGAGGATCACCTGCACCGACGGAACGTCGAACCCTTCGAGGTACAGCCCGCAGTTGACGAGCACGTCGATCCCGTCGCCGCGAAACTCGCGGACGATGCGCTCGCGCTCGTCGCGCGGGGTCTCGCCGGACGCCCACTCGGCGTTGACGCCGTGGGCGACGAACTCTTCGGCGACGTCGCGCGCGTGCTCGACCGAGGCGGTGAAGACCAGCGCCTTGAGCCCGGGCGTGTTCTGCTTGTACGCCGAGACGATGCGCGCGTTGCGCTGTCCGATGTTGACCGCTTGCGCGAGCTGTCCGATCACGAAGTCGCCGCCGCGCGAGGCTACCTCGTCGAGGCTGATCCCGGTCGCGACCGCGTACGACTTCACCGGGACGAGATAGCCGGCGTCGATCCCTTTGCGCGCGTCCATCGTGTAGACGATGCGCTCGAAGACGTCGACCAGCCGCACGCCGTCGCCGCGGTTCGGCGTCGCCGTGAACCCGAGGATCATCGCCTCGGGACGCTGCGCAAGGACCGCGTCGACGATCGCGCGGTACGACGGCGCGGCGGCGTGGTGCGCCTCGTCGATCACGAACAGCGCGATGCGGCGCTTGAAGCGCGCGACGAACTCCTCGAGGCGTTTCTCGGCCAGCGTCTGCACCGTTGCGACGACGATGTTGCACTCGTCGGAGGCGCGGCGCTCGGCTTTCTCGACGCCGATCACCGCTTCGGGGTTCTCGACGCGAAACTTGTCGACGAGCTGCTCGATCAGCTCGTCGCGGTGCGCGACCACCACCGTGACCTCGCCGGGCCGCAGCGAAAGAAGCTTCGGCAGCGTCGCGATGACGACGGATTTTCCGAGCCCCGTCGCGAGCGAGACGAGCTGGCTCCGCACGCCGCGCGCGCGGTGCTCGAGGATCGCCTGCTGCGCTTCAATTTGGTACGGCCGAAGCTGAAGGGCTCGCGGCTCAGCCGCGCGGCTCGTCGGATCGTGCGCCGGACGACGCCGCGACCGTGTCATGACGGCCGGCGTCGCGTGTTGTAGTTCCATTGCGCCTTCGGGGGATACGCTCCGCCGCTCCTCGACGGAACGAGAGGGCCGGTTCGAGGCACTGGCGTGCCGTCAAGAGCCGGAATGTTGGGCGTTACTCTTCACGAACCGCGTTGCGACTCCTCGGTTGCAGCGCCTGATGATCCTATCGGCGGGTATTCCTCCGATGTACAGGAGGCGTCGCCCGCGCTCGCTCTCTTGCTCCCCTCCCCGTACTGCTCGGTGGGCGCACGAAACCTGGTGCCCGCGCCGGCGTACATCAGGCATGAGAACCTCAACACCTCGACCCGAACCGACACGCCCGGTG
>DASWSC010000010.1:0-1892 GCA_036402855.1 Candidatus Elarobacter sp.
GCCGGCGTCCGTGACGCTGCAGCTCGACCGGCTCGAGGAGCACATGGTTCCGGTGAGCATCGACTACGTCGGCGACCGGCGCGGGATCGTGGTCGACACCGCGCAGGTCACGCCGACCGCGACGACGCTGCGCGGCGTCGCCTCCGACCTCTCGCACGTTACCGGCGTGCGCGTCGAGATTCCGATCCCGACCAAGCCCGAGCAGTTCGACGCGATGATCCGCCCGACGCCGACCGGCGCGCACGGCGAAGAGATTCCGAACGTCCAGGTCTCGCCGAACCTGGTGCGCGTGCGCGCGCACTTCGTAGCCCCGCGCCGGTGACGTTCGGCCCGCTTCCCGACCACGAGGAGATCGCGCATGGCTAAGTACTTCGGCACGGACGGTGTCCGCGGCGTCGCAAACCGCGATCTCACGCCGGAGCTGGCGTACGCGATCGGCCGCGCCGGTGCGGCGGTGATCGCGCACGATCAGCCGATGGACAAGCCGATCGTCGTCGGGCGCGACACGCGCCTCTCCGGTCCGATGCTCGAAGGCGCGATCGTCGCCGGAATCACGTCGACCGGGCGGAACGTGGTGCAGCTCGGGATCGTCCCGACCCCCGCCGTCGCGGCGATCACGGCCGGCATCGAAGCCGCCGCCGGCGTGATGATCTCGGCCTCGCACAACCCGATCGAGGACAACGGGATCAAGTTCTTCGCTGCCGACGGGTTCAAGCTCTCGGACGCGACGGAGCGCGAGATCGAGTCCCTGATCGAGACGCACGCCGATCTGCCGCGCCCGACCGGGCTCGACGTCGGCATCGTCACCCAAACGCGCGGCCTGATCGACAACTACTTCGCGAAGCTGGTCGCGGCGGGCGCCGATCTGCGCGGGTGGACGGTGGTGGTCGACGGCGCGTTCGGCGCGGCGTACCTCGTCGGGCCCAAGATCTTCGAGCGGCTCGGCGCGCGCGTCGTCGCGCTCCACTGCGAGGACGACGGCAGCCGGATCAACGTCGAGTGCGGCGCCACCAACCTGGCCACGCTGCGCGCTCGCGTTCGCGAGGAGGTGGCGCGCTCGACCGGCCCGGTCGTCGGCGTCGCGTTCGACGGCGACGCCGACCGGGCGCTCTTCGTCGACGAGAGCGGCGAGGCGCTCAACGGCGACCACGTGATGCTGATTCTTGCGCGGGATCTGGCGCGGCGCGGCGAGCTTCCCGGAGCGACCGTCGTCGGAACGGTGATGTCCAACATGGGCTTCGAGAAGGCGCTCGAACGCAGCGGGATCGCTCTGCTCCGCGCGGCGGTCGGCGACCGCTACGTCCTCGAGACGATGCGCGCCGGCGGCTATCGCTTCGGCGGCGAGCAGTCGGGGCACGTCATCGACCTCGCGCGAGGCACCACCGGCGACGGCCCGATGACCGCCGTCGCGCTCTTCGCGATCGCCGCCCGGGAGCGCCGCACGCTGCACGAGCTGGCCGCCGATCTTGCCGTCTACCCGCAAGTGCTCGTGAACGTGAGGGTCGGCGACAAGTCCGTGGCGGACGCCGCGGCCGTGCTCGAGGCGGTCGCCGCCGCCGAGCGCGAGCTGGCCGGCGACGGACGCATCCTGGTTCGCCCGTCGGGCACCGAGCCGCTCGTCCGCGTGATGGTCGAAGCCAGCGATGCCGCCCGGACGCAGTCGGTCGCCGAAGCCGTCGCCGCGACGATCCGGGCCGCCGCCGCGATCCCCTAGGGCGCCCCGGTCGCCCGCGTCGAAGAGAACGCCATGAACGTGCTTCTTTTCAAAGGTGTGGTGCGGTGACGTTCCGCGCGGCGGGTGCGTGCGCCATACTCCTGCTCGCGACCTCGGCGCACGCGCGCGCCGACGACGTGAAGCCGCTCCGAACGCTGACGTACAGCGTCGACTACAG
>DASWSC010000011.1:0-2404 GCA_036402855.1 Candidatus Elarobacter sp.
CCAGATCGGAAAAGAGTACGACAAGCAGATCACCGACCAGACGGTGGTGGTGACCGACCCGCTGCTCAACCAGTGGGTGAACGAGATCTCGAACAAGCTCTGGGCGCAGACCGCTCGCAAGGACATCCCGTACTCGATCAAAGTCCTCGACGTGCCGGATATCAACGCGTTCTCGACGATGGGCGGCTACGTCTACATCAATGCCGGAACGCTGGACTTCGTCCAGAGCGACGACGAGCTGGCCGGCGTGATCGGGCACGAGACCGGTCACATCGAGCGCCGCCACGCGGTGACCGCGGCCAACAAGGCGTCGATCCTCAACGTGATCTTCGGCGTCGCGTCGCTGTTCATTCCGCTGGTCTACCGCTTCGGGCAGCTCGCGCAAGCCGGTCTGCAGGCGCGCATCGCGCGCGACGACGAGAACGAGGCCGACAAGTACGGCTTGATGCTGATGGCGCGCGCCGGCTACGACCCCGACGCGATGCAGACGTTCATGACGCATCTCGGCGCGACCGAGAGCGCGAACCACGACATCATCTCGAAGTACCTCGCCGACCATCCCGGCACGCCGAAGCGCCTGGCGAACCTGAACGGCGATCCGGAGCTCAACCCGACGCTGCGCACCGACGACCAGCGCATCGCGCAGGGGATCCACGACTACGACACCGGGCGCTACGCGATCGCGGCGATCAAGTTCGCCGACGTCCTGAAGCGCCGTCCGGACGACGCGACCGCGCGCTTCCACCTCGGCCAGTCGCAGCTCGCGCTGGGCCAGATCTCGAAGGGCGAGCAGAACCTCGTCGCGTCGGCCGACAAAGTCTCGCCGCAGGCCAAGGCGCTAGCCGACCTGCGGATCAAAGGGCTGCGCGACGCGGAGCGCCGGCTGAACTTGCTGCGCCCGGACCTCACGCCGCTCCGCGCCGAGCTCGTCACCGCGCAAGCCAACGAGGCGCAGGCGTCGACCGCGATCGCTACCCGCCGCAAGGAAGGCCTCGACCAGCTCAAGACGCTGCGCTCGCGCCTGCAGAACATCATCTACGGCATCCCGCCGTCGATCGGCGCGGTGCAGCCCCGCAAGGACTCGCGGCTCGACACGCTGCTGCACAACATGAACACGATGTCGAAGTCGCTCGACACGGCGACCGGCAAGGCGTTGGAGACGATCGGCGGCGTCGGCTCGCTCGAGCGCAACAAAGAGGGCGGCCTGCTCAAAGAGAACGCCGACATCCTGACCGAGCTGCAGGCGCCGCTCAAGCTCGACAACCCGCCGCCGCAGGCGCTCGCGACGTTCCCGGCCTATCCGCGCATGCTGGCTTCGCTCGGTGCGGCCGACGCCGACATGGTGCGCGGCGTCGACGCGGCGCGCGCCTCGCTCGCGATGCTCGACGTCGGTCTGGGCGATCTCGACCTGTTCATCAACGAGCTGCGCCACTTCTCGTTCGACAACACGAACGACATCAACAAGAGCGACTACGCGCGCATGGAGCCCGCCATGGCGAAGGCCGTCGACTCGCTGAACAAGGCCGCGGTCGGCGCGACGCAGGCGTCGCAGCTGTACAACATGGCGCGCGCGCGCCAGCTCGAGATCCGCATCGACATGCTGGGCGTGCAAGAGTCCCCGGACCGCTACCAGACCTTCCAGCACGCGCTCGACGTGCGGTTCCACGCCAAGGGCCCGGACTACGCCGAGATGGTGCGGCAGGGCCTCACGCCGGGACAGGTCGCCTCGGCGGTGATCGTCGGCGCGGACACCAACGCGGCGGCCCCGGCGATCCTGGCCGAAGCCAAGGCGAACAACAAGAGCGTGATCGACCTCGCCAACGCGCGCGGGATGTACGCCCAGTCGCTCGAGATCTTCCTCGGGCTGGTGTACCTCAGCTACGCCGACGATCCCGAGAAAGAAGCGCGCGGCCGCACGTAACCTCAGCAGCCCGGACGGGGTAGGAGCGTACTACCGTGAACGCCACCGCCGCCGCCGCAATCTTTCAACGCCTGCGCGGATCGCTCAACGCCGGAGCGATCCAAGCGGGTGCGCGCCGCCCGTTCAAGTTCTTCGTCTGCGGCGACCCGGGGTTGCTCGGGGAGCTGCGGGCGCTGCTGCTCGCGGGCCAGGCCGGGGACTTCATCCCGCCCGAAGCCGCCGCCGCGTTCGAGACGCTCGACCTCGCGCGCAGCGTCGACACCTCCGACGCGCGGGCGGTGATCTGCGTCGGGCGGGCGACGGACCGCGGCCAGCTCGGCCTCGAGCGGCTCGCCGCGCTGCGGCTTCCGGTCCTGGTGCTGATCGTCGACGCCGAGGTGGCGGCGCCGAGCGGCCCCGTGCAGGCGCCGCCGGCCGGCGGCGTCGAGGCGTACGTCGTCGACCACCTCGGGCCCGACAGCCTGCGCGGCCGGGTTCTGCCGC
>DASWSC010000012.1:0-7108 GCA_036402855.1 Candidatus Elarobacter sp.
GGCTGCGGGCTGAACTCGGCGGGCGCGTGGAACGGCGACCCGCGCAGCAGCGGACCGAACGGGACGACCGCGATCTCGACGCGGCGCGCGGCGAGCTGATCGCCGAGCAGCTCGGAGCGGAACTGCTGGAGACCCGCGTTCAGCTCGCTGATCGGACGGCCGGCCATCGATCCCGAGCGGTCGAGGACGAGCACGCACGGGCAGCGCGGATCCGGGTTGTCGGCGTAGCGCGCGGCCTGGAACGGGTTGCTCTCGAGGTACGGGGTCTGTTCCACCGCTCTCGCTTTCATCGCCGCGACGGATCGCCACCTCCGGGCACGCCGTAAATGTGCCACAGTGCAGGGCCCTGCGCTCGCACGGGCGACCTGTCACGGCGTGCGACGTCTCATCGCGATCCTGCTCTGCGCCGCCGCAACCTGCACCGCCGTGCGGGCCGCCGATCCGGGTCGGATGACGCCGCACGACGCGATCGCGCTGCGCGCCGACCTTCGCGCGACGTGGAACGCGATCCAGCACTATCATCCGGCGCCGTATCACCGAACCGGTCGCGCGGCGTTCGTGCGCGCGTTCGACGCACTCGACCGCCGCTTGCCGTCGCTTTCGCGCGCCGACGGGTTCGCGGAGCTGTCGCGCTTCGTCGGACTGGTCGGGGAAGCGCACACCGGCCTCGACCTCGGCGGCGGGCCGCCGGCGAACTTTCACACGTTCGGCTTGAAGCTCTACCCGTACGCCGACGGCGTCGCGGTGCAGGCGGCCCAGCCCGCGCTGCGCGAGCTCGCCGGTGCGCGGCTGGTCGCGATCGACGGCGTCCCCGCCGAGGCGGTCGTCCGCCGGATCATGCCGTACGCGCACGGATCGAACGGGATGACGGAGCGCTGGCTGCTGCCGTTCTTGCTCGCGCGCCCCGAGGTGCTGCACGCAGGGGGGATCACGCGCGATCCGCTCGCCGCGACGCTGCGCTTTGCGCTGACCAACGGGACGCACCTCGAGCGCCGGCTGCTTCCCGCGGAGCGCGAGTCGCTCAAAGGGCTGAACCCGTTCCGGTTCGGTCCGGCGGGCGATTGGGTCGACGCGCGTCCGGCGGGCGCGCCCTTGCCGCTCTACCTGCGTCATCCCGATCGCGCGTACTGGTTCGAGGTCGACGAGGCGAGCCGCACGCTCTACGTCCAGGACAACCTCGTCGAAGACCAAGGCGACGAGTCGCTGCGCGCCTTCTTCACCCGCGCGATCGCGACGGCGCACGAGCGCGCGGTCGAGCGGGTCGTTCTCGACCTTCGCCTGAACGGCGGCGGCGACAACACGCTGCTCGATCCGATCGTCACCGCGCTCGCCGCGGACGCGACCGTCAACCGCGCCGACCGTCTCTTCGTGATCATCGGACGCCAGACGCAGTCGGCGGCGGAGAACTTCGTCGACCGGCTGGAGCGCCGCACGCGCGCGCGCTTCGTCGGCGAGCCGACCGGCGAGTCGCCGAACATGTACGGCGACGCGGTTCCGTTCCGCCTCCCGGGGACGGGGCTGACGCTGCATCTCTCCTCGCTCTACTGGCAGGACTCGCTGCCGTACGACCCGCGCGACTGGACGCCGCCCGAGATCACCGCCGAACTGACGGTCGCCGACTACGCGTCGGGCCGCGATCCGGCGGTGGAGGCGATCCTCGCCGGCCCGCCGGCGACGCTCCGTGCCGCGCTGATGCCCGCGATCGGGCGCGACGACGCCGACGGCATCGCGCGCGACGGTGCCGCGTGGTTCGCGCTGCCGGCGCATCGCTACGCCGACCCGTGGCTCGACTTCGAAAACCTGTCGGCGTACGCGGCCGCGACGTCGAAGCCGCACGCGGCGATCGCGCTGCTGCAACTGGCGGTGCAGCGCCACCCCGAACGCGCCTTCGCGCACGACGACCTCGCGGATGCGTTCGAGGCGGCGGGCCGCCACGCCGACGCGCAAGGATCGTATCGCGCCGCGCTCGCCCGCAACCCGCGCGACGCGCGCGCGAGCGCGGCGCTCAGCGCTCGCTGATCACGGCGGAGCCCGACGTGGACGGATACGGGCCGAAGGTCGCGAGGACGCGGTCGGACTCGTCCCGGTCGTCGACCACGTCGACGACGTAGCTCTTGCCCTCCGGCGGAACGCGCACGACGACGTGGCCGGCGCTCGCGCGCAGCCGCCCGATGAGCCGTTCGTTCACCGCCGCGCTCGCCCCGACGATCGCCGTCGCGAAGACGTCGCGCTCGCCGGAGAGGAGCCGCGTGCTGTAGAGCCGGTCGAGCGTCGAGAGCGCGGGATGCGTCGCATGCCACGCCTGCAGCACGAAGACGCGCGGGCGGAGCGCGCGCACGAAGCCGGCGCCGCCGCCGTCGTAGTACCCGTGGTGATCGACCGCCGCGACGTCGACGTGGCCCGCCGCGCGCGCGACCGGCGTCTCGATGTCGCGCCACGGCAGCTCGCCGTCCGCCGTCGTCCACGTGAGGTCGCCGCCGGCGAAGTACGCGAACGGCCCGCACTGCAGCCGCACCGCGCACGAGCACATGTTCTCGTCCGGAAGATCGCCGCGCGGGGTGCGCGCGACCGGCGGGAAGTGTGCGCCGACGGAGCCGTCGCGGCCGTTCCACACCAAGCCGTTCGCCGCGACGTTCTGCACCACGGATCCGGGATACGCCGCTTCGGAGCCCGGGCGCCGGAGCTGCGTGCGGCTCCCGACGGCGAAGCGTTCGGTCTTCATCCCGCGCGGCGCGGCCGCCACGAAGGCGCGATAGTTGTCAAGCGTCGCGTCGCTGCGCGGCTGCGGGTAGTCGTAGCTCGGATAGCCGCGATCGACCATACGCCGAATCGGCACGAGCTCCGCGACGTCGGTGACCCCGGAGAGACGGTACGCGCCGAACCGCGACGGCGGCGCGCCGGTGGCGTCGCCCATGTGGTCGGGATGGAAGTGCGTCAGCAGCGCCGCGTCGATCGCGTCACCGCCCGTCTCGGCGAGACGCCGCTGCACGTAGCGGCCGATCCACTCGCCGGGCCGCCGCGAGCCGTCCGGCCGCAGCGGCGCGAGCAACGCCGGATCGCCGCCCACCGCGCCCGCGTCGATCAGCAGCGTCGACCCGTCGGGAAAGACGCACAGCGTCGCGTTCCCGCGCCCCGTGCTGATGTGGTGAATCTCGAGCCCCCCGCGCGTCCAGCCGCGCGGCGAACCCGCCGGCGCAAGCGCCACCGAGCCCATCGTCGCCAAAAAGCCGAGCCGGTTCATGAGAGGCCCGTTCGACGGCCCCCGGAGAATGCCCGACGCGCCGGAGCATGCCCCAGCCCCCGGCGAATGCCCGCGGCCCCGGAGAACGCCCGCGGCGGTGTGCGAGCCGGCGGCGAGATCCGCGACGCCGAGCGGCGACCGAACGCGGCGCCGCGAACGCGGGCACCCGATGCGGATCCTTCACCGGCACCAGAGCCGCCCAGCGTCATACCGCGCCCGTGCGGAGCGTTCGAGAGAACGCCGAGCCCGGCTCGCCGGAACGCTCGCGTGAGCTCGCACGACGACTTCGCGATCGTCCGCAGCCCTGATGGGACGCTGACCGGGCAGCGCTTCGTGCTCTTCGACGGAGCCTGCGGCTTCTGCACGTGGTCGGTGCGCGGTGTGCGACGCTGGGACACCTCACACCGCCTCACGCTCGTACCGTACCAGCTCCTCGAACCGCGAGATTTCGAACGCTTCGGAACCACGCGCGAACGCTGCGCGCGCGAAGTCCACTACGTCGACGAGCGCGGACGCCTTTCAGCCGGCGCCACCGCGATCAACGGCATGCTCTGGGCGATCCCGCGCACGCGCCCCATCCTCATCGCAGCCGCGCTCGCCGCGCTCCCCATCGCATTCGCCCTCGAAGCCGCCGCATACCGCCTCATCGCCCGCAACCGAGTCCCAATCTCCCACCTCCTCGGAACCGCAAAGCACGCCCTCTTCACCCCCGAGAACCCCCCGCCATCGCAATCCTGACCCACACACACCGCATCGTGCCCCCGCACAATGATCGAGCCACACCGCATCGTGACCCCCGCACAATGATCGAGCCACAACGCATCGTGACCGACTCACAACGCATCGTGACCCACACAACGCATCGTGACCCACGCACAACCCGTCGTGACCCACGCACAATGTCATCCTGAGCTTGTCGAAGGATGCGCCACGGCACTGAACGCCGCCGTCCGATCACGACGCCCCGACCGAAGGTCCGACGCCGTCGTGCCGATGAACTCCCCCGCATGACGGATCGCCCGGGTAGTCGTCATCTCTTCTCACGTATGGTCGTCCTCACGACGTTGACGGCCGCACTCTCGACCGGCATGCGAGCGGCGGCGGCTGACGGCGCGCCGGCCGGCGAGGTGCAGTCGCGGATGCGAGCCGCGATCCTCGGCGCCGCATCGTTCCGGGTGACCGAGCTGATGCTCCGAAACGACGCCGACGGTGCCGGAGCCGAGACGATGCGCATTGAGATGACCTTCGTCGCGCCGGACCGGCTCCGAAAGGTCTCCGACGGCGGACCCCTGCGCGAGATCACGATCATCGGTGCGACGCAATACGCGAAGGACCCGACGAACGGCACGTGGCTCTACGCACCGTATACGCTCTCGGCCCTGACCAACGCCGCGCCGATGATGGCGAGCGACCTCGCGTTCACCGATCTCCCCGACCGCCGGGACGGCAACGACACCGTCGGTGAGCTCGAAGTCGACGGCGCGCCGAAGCCCGGCGCACAACCTGACAGATCCTCCAGCGATCACATGACGTGCACGTACGACAAAGCGACGTTCCGGCCGCGCACGTGCGTCATGGTGCTCCCGACACGCGGCACCGCAACGTTCACCTACGCAGGCTGGAACGACCCGGCCAACGTGATCGAAGGGCCACCGATCAAGGAAGCTCGGTGAAGCGCTAGCTCTCGAGTGCCTCCCGGACGATGCGATCCTGTTCGACGACGTGCGCGCCGGGATAGCCCTCTGAAGGGCTCGCGCGGTAGGGCCGGCCGACGTACCCGATCTCCGTGAGCCCGTTCGGCAGCTTCTCGACGAGCCGGCGCCGGACGTGCGCGCGGGCGCCCATGTTCTTCGGCTCTTCTTGGACCCAGGCGACTTCCTTGATCTCCTTGTAGCTCGCGATCGTCTGCAGCAGTTCTGCCGTCGGGAGCGGGCTCAGCAGCTCGACGCGCACGATCGCCGTCTTCGCGGCCTGCTCGAAGAGCGGGCTCGAGATCAGGTCGAAGTACACGTGCCCGCTCGTGAGCAGCACGCGCTCGACGCCCGACTTGTCCTTCCCCTGGTAACGCGGGTCGTCGATCACTTCGCGGAACGTGCCCGCCGCCAGCTCGTCGAGCGTCCCGTACGCCGCGCGATTCCGCAGAAGGCTCTTGGGCGTCATCACGACGAGCGGGTAGGCCTGCGTCGCCTTTGCCTGCGCGCGCAGCAGGTGGAAGTACTGCGCCGCAGTGGTGCAGTTCGCGACGCGAATGTTCCCCTCGGCCGAGAGCTGCAAGAACCGCTCGAGCCGCGCGCTGGAGTGCTCCGGCCCGGCGCCTTCGTACCCGTGCGGCAGCAGCAGCGTGAGCCGCGTCTGCTGTCCCCACTTTGCGGCGCCGGCGGCGATGAACTGATCGATGATGATCTGCGCGCCGTTGTTGAAGTCGCCGAACTGCGCTTCCCACAGCACCAGCGCATCCGGCCGCTCGAAGCCGTACCCGTACTCGAAGCCGAGGCACGCGTACTCGCTCAGCGGCGAGTTGTAGATCTCGAACGACGCCTTCGCGTCCTTGAGGTGCTGGAGCGGCGCGAACTTCGCGTTGGTGCGCGCGTCGTGCAGCACGGCGTGGCGGTGCGAGAACGTCCCGCGCTCCGTGTCCTGGCCGCTGAGCCGGATCGGCGTTCCTTCGCTCAGCAGCGACGCGAACGCCAGCGCTTCCGCGAGACCCCAGTCGACCTCGCCGGTCTCACGCAGCGCCTGGGTCCGCTTCGCGAACTGCTGCTGCAGCTTCTTGTTCGGCGTGAAGCCTTCGGGGGCGCGGACGACGTCGTCGGCCCAGCGCAGCAACTGCGCCTTGTCGACGCGCGTGTCCGGCGGCGGAACGGAGCCAGTCGGGTATACCGGCACGTTGATCAGCTTCGTCTTGAACTCGCCGCTCTTGACGTACGTGTGCGCCTCCGACATGCGAGCGGCGGCCGCGTCCATCATCTCCTTGACCTGCTCGTTGGTCAGCACGCTCTGCGCGACGAGCTGCCCGGCGTAGAGCTCGCGCACCGTCGGATGCGCCTTGATCAGCTCGGCCTGCCGCGGCTGCGTGTACGCCGGCTCGTCCTGCTCGTTGTGCCCGAAGCGCCGGTACCCGATCAGGTCGACGATGACGTCGCGACCGAATTTCCGGCGGTAGTCGATCGCCAGGTGCACCGCGGCGATGCACGCGTCGACGTCATCCGCGTTGACGTGCACGATCGGCAGATCGTACCCCTTCGCCAAATCGCTGGCGTACCGCGTCGAACGCCCCTCGGCGGGATCCGTCGTGAAGCCGACTTGGTTGTTCGAGATGATGTGGATCGTGCCGCCGGTCGCGTAACCCGCGAGCCCCTGCAGGTTGAGCACCTCGGCCACCACGCCTTGCGCCGCGAACGCGGCGTCGCCGTGGATCAGGATCGGCGCCGCCACCTCGTGGTTCAGCGTCGGCGGGTTGACGGCGTGGTCGGTCTGCAGACAGCGCGTCATCCCCTCCACGACGCCGTCGACGGCTTCGAGATGCGAGGGGTTACTGGCGAGCTCGACCGCGATCTTCGTCCCCAGCGGCGTCACGTACTCGCCGTGCGCGCCGTGATGGTATTTCACGTCGCCCGTTGCGTCGTCGTCGCCCCCGGGCTTCTCCGCGCGCAGCGAGGCCGACTCGAACTCCGCGAGCAGCTCTTCGTAGGGGCGGTTCACGACGTGCGCGATCGTCGAGAGGCGCCCGCGGTGCGCCATGCCGAGCACGACGGTCTTCGTCCCGTCCTCGGCCAGCATCGAGATCGTCTCCTCGAGCATCGGCACCATCACGTCGAGCCCTTCGATCGAGAAGGTCTTCTGCGACATGAACTGCTTGCGGAAGTA
>DASWSC010000013.1:0-11728 GCA_036402855.1 Candidatus Elarobacter sp.
GTCGTCTGGAGCAGCCCGAGCAGAAGCGTCGGCCCGAACGGCGTCGGCCGCAGCGATCGGCCGGTGAGCGCGAGGACCGCGAACAGGATGAGGGTCGCGATCCCGAGCCGCGCGCCGGCGACGACGTACGGCGACGCGCTCTGCGTCGCGATCTTGATCGCGACCCAGGTGTAACCCCACACGAGCGCCAGCACGATCAGCGCGAGGTAGACGGATGCGCCTGCGCGGCGCGAACTGACGGGCTGCATCTCAGTCCGCCAGCGGCAAGTGCGCGTCGACGTAACGACGGTACTTCTGGAAGGCGGCGCCGTACGCCGGCGCGTTCGCCGGCGTCGGATACGTCGGCGCGTCGTACCCCGCGGCGCGCGCCGCGTCGATCGCGTCGGCGACGAGCCCGACGGCTTGCGCGGCGACGAGCGCGGCGCCAAACGCCGAGGCTTCCTGCTCGCGCGGCTGGACCGCCGGGAGACCGAACACGTCGGCGAGCAGCCCGCGCACCAGTGGTGCCTTGGTGAGGCCGCCGGTCAGCAGCAGGCGCTGCGCGTTCGGTGCGTACTCGCGCATCACCGCGTAGACCGCGTAGACGCCGAAGACGATGCTCTCGAACGCCGCGCGCAGGATCGTTGCGCGGTCGTGGGCGAGGTCGAGGCCGTCGAACGCGCCGCGCAGCGCGCTGTTCCAGTACGGCGCTCGCTCACCGCCGAAGAACGGCAGCACGACGAGCCCGTTCGCGCCGGGCTCCACCCCGGACGCGATCTCGACCGCGCGCGCGAAGCGCTGCTCTTTCGGCACCTCGTCGAGCAGCAGCGCGAAGATCCAGTCCAGCGACGCGCCGGCCGCGCTGGTCGGCCCGCCGACGACGAAGCGCGTGTCGTCGGCGCAGTAGCAGAACGTTCGGCCGTGCCGGTCGAGGATCGGCTCCCCGGCGATGATCCGTACCGCACCGGACGTCCCGAGGGTCAGCGCGACGTCGTGTCCGGGCGCGGTTCCCACGCCGATGTTCGCCAGCGGGCCGTCGGATGAGGCGAGCACGACGGCGGTCTGCTCGCCCAGCGCGAGCTGTCGCGCGATCGCGGGCCTGAAGCGCCGGAGCGCCGTCGACGGCGGCGCGAGGCGCGAGAGCCGCTTCGGCTCGACGCGAGCGAGCTGCAGCGCGAGCGGGTCCCAGTCGCGGGTGCGCAGGTCGAGCATCCCCGTCGCCGACGCGATGCCGTGGTCGACCAGCCATTCACCGGTCCAGCGGTAGACGACCAGCTCCTTGAGCCCGACGAACCGGCTCGTCTTCGCGAACAGCGCCGGATCGTTCTCGGCGATCCAGCGCAGCTTCGCGACCGGAAGCATCGGGTGCATCGGCGCGCCGGTGCGCGCGTACAACGCCGAGCCGTTGCCGTCGGCCCGCCACTCGTCGGCGATCGCGTGCGCGCGCCGGTCCATCCACGTGACGACGCGGGAGAGCGGCTCGCCGGCGTCGTCGACGGACAGCACGCCGTGCATCGCGCTGGAGAACCCGATCGCGGCGACCTCGTTCCCGCGCATGCGCACGTCGGCCAGCACGCGCTCGAGCACGTGCATCGTCGCGCGGTAGACGAGGTCGGCGTCCTGCTCGACGAAGTCGGCCTGCGGGGTCTCGAGGCCGTAGAACTCCGAGCCGCTCGCGATCTCGCGCCCGCGGGTGGTGACGGCCAGCACCTTGACCGCCGACGTGCCGAGATCGATCCCGACGACGACATCCGGCGCGGCGGACGCCGCCACCTCAGCCGGGTTCCGGGATCGGCTCGATCTTCCCGAGGATCCAGACGTACGCGACGATCCCGACCAGCAGCACGACCGCCGCGGTGATGAACGCGTTCGCGAACGAGCTCGTCCCCGCGACGATGTAGCCGGTGACGATCGGCGCCAAGATCCCCATCACGTTGTTGAAGAAGTTCATGATCCCGCCGATCGAGCCGACGCTCCCCTTCGGTGCGATCAGCGACGGTATCGACCAGCCGATCGGCGCGGTGCACGCAAGCCCGGTCAGCGCGATCGTGATCCAGACGATCGCGACGTTCGGATTCGTCGTGAGCGCCGCGCCGACGATCGTCAGCCCCATCAGCATCCCGATCACGATGATCGTCTTGCGGACGCGCGTCTGGTCCATCCCGCGCTGGACGAGGTAGTCGACGAGCCAGCCGCCGACGATGAGATCGGCGATCGCCGCGATGATCCACGGCACCATCGCGTACGCACCGGTCTTGATGATGTCCATGTGGTACGTCTTCACGAGATAGCCCGGCAGCCACGTCAGCAGCAGATAGAACGAGTAGCCGTAGGCGGAGAAGCCGATCGTCAGCCCCCAGACCTTGCGCTGGCGCAGCAGATAGCCCAGCGCGGCGCCGACGTTCCCGGCCGTCGTCAAGCCTTCCGGCTGCGCGCCGCCTTCGGTGATGTACTTGCGCTCGGCGTGCGTGAGCCGCTTGTCCTCGCTCGGGTTCCGGTACCAGGCGTAGAACGCGAGGAAGAACAGGAAGCTCAGGAACGCGGTCACGATGAACGTCATGCGCCAGCCGTAACCGGCCAGGATCAGCGAGACGATCGGGATCCCGATCCCGGTCGCGAGCTTCGCCGCCGAGTCGAAGATCGCGGTCGCGAGCCCGCGCTCGCGCGTCGGGAACCAGTACCCGATCGCCTTCGCGTTGATCGGGAACGTCGGCGTCTCGGCGACGCCGAGCAGGAGCCGCGCTCCGAAGATCGTCCAGAAGCCCGTCGCCAGTGCGGTCAGCGCCGACGCGATCGCCCACAGCAGCGTCGTGACGCGTCCGATGAGGACGACGCCGTAGCGGTCGAGGAAGACGCCGACCGGGATCTGCAGCACCGCGTAGGTCCAGGCGAACCCGCTCAGGAGGTAGCCGAACTGGATGTCGTCGATCCCGAACTCGGTGCGGAGCGACGGCCCCGCGACCGTGAGGTTGACGCGGTCGAAGTAGTTGATGAGCACGCCGATCCCGAGCAGGATCGCGATCCCCCATCTGAGGTTGGTGACGCGCTCGGCCGGCGCGATGATGCTGCGCTGCACGGTCTGCTTCTGCCCCGGCGGGTCCCTCCGTATCCCTGCAAGCGTGCTAAGATACGCGGACCCCGACGACGAACCGGGAGCTCAAATGATACGCACGCCGCCGTGGGTCTTCGTGGCCGCAGTCGGGGTCCAGCTCGCGGCGCTCGGCCTTTGCCTGTGGGCGATGGAGCTCCACGCGCGCGTCGAGGAGGAGGCTCCGGCTCCGCCCGGCCCGCCCCCGCCGGCGCCGCCGCCGTCCGCGCCCGAACCGGAGGCCGCCCGGCCGGAGGCCCCGCTCGCCGTCTCGCCCCCCGCTGACGCTCCGGGTTTCGAGCCGCAGCCGATGCGCCCTCACAACGGCGTCTCCGAGCGCTCGGGCGCGGTCGTGCGCGCCGTCGACCCCGCCACCCCCGTCGAGCCGCCCTGGCCGCAAACCCCGCGCTCCGAGGCGCCCGACGTCCGGCCGGCGCCGCCGCCGGAGCTCGATCCCGAGCCCGAGCCGCCCGCGCCGAAGCCGCGGCCGGCAGTCGTGCGCGTCCAGCAGCCGGCGGCGTCGGCGCCGTCGTTCGGTCCGCCGCCGCTGCGCCCGCCGCAATCGCCGCCGGGTCCCGAGACGGTCCCCCACTTCATCGGCGACGCCGCCGACGAGACGACGCAGATCGTCCGCGGGCGGGCCGCCGAGGGCCGGTTCGCCTTCGGCTTCTATCCCGACGGCAACATCCGGTTCGTCGACTTCGACGGCGGTCGCTACGCCGGGAAGGCGGAGAGCGCGCGCGCGCGGATGCGCGAAGTCGACGGAACGCGCGCCTTCACGGTGCAGATCGGCGTCGCCGCCGACGGACGGCTCCAGGCGACGTTCACCGGCGGGCCGCACGACGCCGAAACGATCGCGCTCGAACCGCTGGTCGGGTGGAGCGTCGCATGAACGTCCTCGACCGGCTCGATACCACGCTGCGCGTCGTCGGCGGCGCGCGCCTCGAAGGCAGCGTCGAAGTGCAGGGCGCGAAGAACGCGGCGCTGCCGATCATGGCGGCGGCGCTGCTCGCCCGCGGCAAGGTGACGCTGCGCCGCGTCCCGCGCATCACCGACGTCTCGGTGATGTGGTCGCTGCTCGAGGCGCTCGGCGCGCGGCTCTCGCTCGAAGACCGCAACACGATCACGATCGACGCCTCGAACGTCAGCAAGGCGCGCGCACCGTACACGCTGGTGCGCAAGCTCGCCGCCTCGTTCGACCTGTGCGGTCCGCTGCTCGGGCGGTTCGGCCGCGCCGAGGTCCCGCTGCCGGGCGGCTGCGTCCTCGGAACGCGCGCAACGGACATGCACGAAGCGGCGTTTCGCGCGCTCGACGCGGACGTCTCGGTCGCGCACGGCTACTTGATCGCGAGCGCGCGGAACAGCCGGCTGCACGGCGGCGACATCGCGTTCCGGATGCCGTCGGTGGGCGCGACGAAGAACGCGATGCTGGCCGCCGTCACCGCCGAAGGCGACACCGTCATCAACAACGACGCGATGGAACCGGAGGTCGTCGACCTCGCGAACTTCCTGGTCGCGATGGGGGCGAAGATCAGCGGTCAAGGCGGCGACACGATCCGGGTCGCGGGCGTGCGCGAGCTGCACGGCGTCGAGTACGAGATCATCCCCGACCGCATCGCGACCGGGACGCTGCTGCTGGCAGGCGCGATCACGCGCGGCGACGTGACGGTGAAGAAGACGCGGCCCGACGACGTGCTGGCGCTCCAGCTCTCCCTCGGCGAGTGCGGCGTGAAGGTCACGACCGGCGACGACTGGATCCGCGCCGACGCGGGGACGGTGAAGGGCGGTACCGACGTCGTCACCGCGCCGCATCCCGGCTTCCCGACCGATCTGCAGCCGCAGATGCTCTCGTTCCTGTGCACGGCGCCGGGCCACAGCGTCGTCGAGGAGTCGATCTTCAACGCGCGCTTCTCGTACGTGAACGAGCTCGTTCGCATGGGCGCCGACGTGCGCGTCGCGATGGACAACAACACCGCGCTGGTGAAGGGCGTCGCGCAGCTCTCCGGTGCACCGGTCGAGGCGCCCGACATTCGCGCCGGCGCCGCGCTGGTGCTCGCCGGCCTCGGCGCGGCCGGCGAAACCGAGATCATCGGCTTGGAGTACATCGACCGCGGCTACGAGCGGCTCGAGGAGACGCTTTCGTCGCTGGGCGCGCAAGTGCAGCGCGCGAGCGGGATCATCCCGTTCAGCGAGCCGACCGGCACCTTCGAAACGAGCGTCTACCCGAGCGTGTGAAACTCGCCGCCGTTCCGCTGCGTACCTGCGGCATGACCCGATCGCTCGCGCGCTTGCTCACCGTCGTTGCGGTCGCCGCCGCCGTCGTCTCCGCGCTCAGGCCCGCGGCCGCGCAACCCGCCGGCGTCGAGGCCCTGCTGCGCGCCTCGCGCGCCGCGCTCGGTGTCGACGCGCTTTCGGGGATCCGCACGCTCGCGTTCCACGCGAACGCGAAGGTCGTCGGGTTCGCCGGGACGGGCGACTTCTACGAAGATCTGCGGACCGGGACGTTCGCGCAGTTCGCGGACACCGGTCCCGTCGGCGGCGCGGGCGGCTACGACGGTGCGGCGGTCTGGAACGAAGACCTCAGCGGCGTCGTGTGGGACGACGCGAGCGCGCAAGCGCGCTACGGCGCGATCGACGCCGCGTACCTCAACCGCTACCTGCTGTGGGCGCCCGGGCGAGGCGGCGCCGCCGTCGCCTCCGCCGGCCGCCGCACGGAGAAAGGACGCGCCTTCGACGTCCTCACCGTGACGCCGAAGGGGAGCCTGCCCTTCGAGATGTGGCTCGACGCGAAGACGCATCTGCCGGCGCGAACCGTGATCGCGATCGGGCGCAACGTCACCACCGCGAACTTCTCCGACTATCGTTCGGTGCACGGACTCCGCGTGCCGTACGGGATGACGCAAGATTCCGACGGGAACGGCGGGACGTTCGCCACGCAGTCGGTGCGCGTCAACGATCCCCGCACCGCCGCGAAGCTGCGCCGCCCGTCGATGCACGTGAACGATTTCACGCTGCCGTCCGGAACGACGTCGATTCCGTTCGAGCTGGTCGACAACCACGTCGCGCTCGACGTCACGATCAACGGCAAGGGACCGTATCGCTTTCTGTTCGACACCGGCGGTTCGAACGTGCTCGACTCCGAGCTCGCCAAGCAGATGGGCCTGGGCGCTGCCGGGGTGGCGGCCGGGGGCGGCGTCGGCGCGGTGACCGAGTCGATCCAGTTCGCGACCGTCGACGCGCTCGGCGTCGGCGGCGCCACATTGCGCAAGCAAGTCTTCGCGATCGCGCCCGTGCATGCGGGCTTCGGGATGTCGAGCGGCAAGCCGGTCGACGGCCTGATCGGCTTCGAGGTGCTGGCGCGCTTCATCACCACGTTCGACTATGGCAACGGCCGCATCGTGCTGCGCACGCCGCAGGCCGCAGCCCCGGCGGCCACGCCCGGCGAGCGCACGATCCCGTTCGTCTTCCAGGGGCAGCATCCCGAGATTCCGTGCACGATCTCCGGCTTCGCGAGCCGGTGCGTCGTCGACACCGGGAGCCGCGTCTCGCTCAGCGTTCTCTCACCGTTCCTGGCCGCGCATCCGTCGATCGTCCCGCCGAACGCGACCGCGGTCGGTGCGAACGGTTTCGGGTTCGGCGGCGCCTCGCTCGGCCGTCTCGGCCGCACGACGCTCGAGATCGCGGGCTTCACGATCCCCGATCTCATCACCGATCTGAGCGCGCAGACGAAGGGCGCGTTCGCCGACCCGTTCTACGGCGGGAACATCGGTGCCGGCGTCTGGAAGCGTTTCGCGCTCACGCTCGACTACGCGCACCGCACGCTGACGCTCGCGCCGAACGCGCAGCTCGCCTCGCGCGAGACCTACGACCGATCCGGCGCCTTCCTCATCAACCAGGGCGGGAAGATCGTCGTCGCCGACGTGCGGCCCGGTACGCCGGCCGCGGCAGCGGGGCTCGCGCGCGGCGACGTCGTCGCGAGCGTCGGCGGCAAGGACGCCGCGGGGCTCGGGCTCGGCGCGATTCGCGACACGCTGCGCGGCGCGCCGGGGACCGCGGTCGCGCTCGTCGTCGCCGGGAAGGACGGCGCCTCGCGCACCGTCACCGTGACGCTCGGCGACTACATCTAGCCGAAATCGACCGCGGCGCTGTTGCCGCCGCAGACGATGACGCCGATCCGCTCGCCCGGCTGTGGGACGTACGCGCGCGAGTGCAGCGCCGCATACGCGGCGGCCCCGCCCGGCTCGGCGACGACCGTGAGCGCGTCGAGCAGCGCGCGCTGCGCGGCGCGAATCGCGTCGTCGTCGACCAGCACTACGCGTTCGACGTAACGCTGCGCGTACGGAAGCATCAGCGTCCCGGCGCGTTTCGGTGCAAGCGAGTCCGCGGCGATCCCCTCGGCGGGTGCATCGACCGGACGTCCCGCTTCGAGCGCGC
The DNA here is from genome assembly GCA_036402855.1 of Candidatus Elarobacter sp. Lineage (GTDB taxonomy): Bacteria > Vulcanimicrobiota > Vulcanimicrobiia > Vulcanimicrobiales > Vulcanimicrobiaceae > Vulcanimicrobium. The sequence continues at coordinate 7,502 of DASWSC010000013.1, forward strand.
GCGTCAGCGTCGGCGAGCCGAACGGTTCGACGCCGACGATGCGGACGCGGCCGGCGAACCACGCGGCGATCCCGCCGATCAACCCGCCGCCCCCGACGGCGATCAGCAGCGTGTCGATCTGCGGGAGCTGGTCCTCCAGCTCCATCCCGAGCGTCCCTTGCCCGAGCAGCGTCTCCGGCTGGTCGAACGCGTGCACCGAGAGCGCGCCCGACGTCGCGATCATCGCCTCGCAGGCCTCGAGCGCGTCGGCATAGCGGTCGCCCGCGACGACCAGCGATGCACCGTATGCGCGGATCCGCTCCAGCTTGGCGGGCGGCGTGATCCCCGGTACGAAGATCGTCGCCGGAAGGCCGAGCGTCATCGCGGCGTACGCCACCGAGACGCCGTGGTTCCCGCCGCTCGCCGCCGCGACGCCGGCCGGCGGAACCGGACGCGACAGCAGGTTCGAGAACGCGCCGCGGGTCTTGAACGACCCCGCGTGCTGCAGCAGCTCGAGCTTCGCGAAGACCGCGACGTCGCCGAGGCCGTGATCACGCCGGCCGATCTCGAGCACCGGCGTCCGCCGCACGTGCGGTGCGATCAGCGCCGAGGTGGCGGCGATCGCGTCGCGGTCGGAGCGGCCCGGGGAGAGCGTCGGAGTGGGCCTTGGAGCCGCCTCGCGGGGTGTCGTCGTCGTGGCGTCACGGAGCATGACGGTTGACAGGATACAAGGGAATTAGCAAAATGGCAATATGTCGATGGACCTGGCGCTCCGGGCGCTCGCGAACGACCGGCGGCGGACGATCCTGACCTGGCTCAAGGACCCCGCCCGGCATTTCCCGCCACAGTCGGACGGCGATCTGGAGAGCGACGGCGTCTGCGGCGCCCTGATCGCGCAAAAGCTCGGCCTCAGCCAGCCGACGGTCAGCGAGCACCTCAAGGTGCTCGCTCACGCCGGTCTGGTGACGGCCAAGCGGATCAAGCAGTGGACCTTCTACCGGCGGGACGAGCGACGGATCACCGAGGTGAAGCAAGCGATCACGGAGACGGTCTGAGGATTTCGGGGACCGGGCCCGAACGCGAGAGGGTCGTTTTGCAACAACGGCGCCGTCGTATGCGATCGGCGCCATTCTGGGAGTCACTGTCATCGACATCGGGATCGATCTGGGTACCGCCAACGTCCTCGTCTACGTCAAGGGCAAAGGCATCGTGTTACGTGAGCCGTCGGTCGTCGCGAAGGACGTGCGCACGAACAAGACGCTCGCCGTCGGAGAAGAGGCGCGGCTGATGCTCGGCAAGACGCCGAGCAACATCCAAGCGATCCGTCCGCTGCGCGACGGCGTCATCGCGGACTTCGAGGTAACCGAGGCGATGCTCGGCTACTTCATCAAAAAGGTCACGCGCCAGCGCTCGTTCCTCTCGACGCTGTTCCGGCCGAAGCCGTCGGTCGTGATCTGCGTTCCGGCCGAGATCACCTCGGTCGAAGAACGCGCCGTGCGCGACGCCGCCAAGCTCGCCGGCGCGAAGTCCGTCGACATCATCGAGGAGCCGATGGCCGCCGCGATCGGCGCCGGGCTCCCGATCGACGGGCCCTCGGGGAACATGGTCGTCGACATCGGCGGCGGAACGACCGACGTCGCCGTGATCTCGCTCGGCGGGATCGTCGTCTCGCAATCGATCCGCGTCGCCGGCAACAAGCTCGACGAGGCGATCATTCGCCACATCCGCCGCGTCTACAACCTGATGATCGGCGAGCGCACCGCCGAGGAGATCAAGATCAAGATCGGCTCCGCGTATCGCCTCGAGCAAGAGCTGGCGATGGAGATCCGCGGGCGCGACCTGAGCAACGGCCTGCCCAAGACCGTGAAGATCACCTCGGAGGACGTGCGCGAAGCGCTCTCCGAGCCGGTGCAGGCGATCGTCGAAGCGGTCAAGGCCGTCCTCGAGAAGACGCCGCCCGAGCTCGCCGCCGACATCATCGACCGTGGCGTGATCCTCACCGGCGGCGGCGCGCTGCTGCGCGGGCTCGATACCCTGCTCGGCGAAGTGACCGGCATCCCGGTGATCGTCGCCGAGGATCCGATGTCGTGCGTCGCGATCGGCACCGGGCAGCGCGTCGGCTACTCCGGCACGATGAACCTCTAACGGTCCGCTCGCGACACTTCGGCGGAGCCTGAGCGTTCTTTGGTCATGATCCACGGCCGCACTCGTCAGATCGGGGTCCTCGCGCTCGCGCTCACCGCGCTGGGCGGCGGCGCGTCCGCGGCGCAAGGTTTCCCGACCGGCGGCATCGAGACCAAAGACTACCGCATCCTGACGGACGTCACGAACTCGAACCTCAACACCGGTGACTTCAAGATGCCGCGGACCGTGCGTTTCTCGCGGCCGGGGACCGACGCGACCGCGAACAGCGCGCAAGGGAACTTCAAGCGCGGCACCGCGACGCTGACCGGCAACGTCGTGCTGCACGACAGCGGCAACGCCGACGAAGGCGGCAGCACCCCGTATCACGGCAACGGCCCCGCGACGCTGACCTGCGACCAGCTCGACGTCGACTCGAAGGCGAAGCTCTACACCGCGAGCGGCCACGTGCGCTTCAACCAGGGCACGCAAGCGGGGACGGCCGACAAGGCGATCCTCAACCGCGCCAACCAGATGCTGCATCTCGAGGGCAACGTCCACCTCGACAGCCAGGGCTCGACGCTCAGCGCGAACATGGTCGACTACAACCTCAACACGAAGGACGTCGAAGTGCACGGCTCGCCCGCGGTGATGTCGCAGCCGGCGAACCAGCCGCCCGCACCGAGCGCCTCCGCTTCGTCGCCGAAGCCCGGCCCGAAGCCGAAGACGACGCCGAGGCCCAAGCCGAAGGCGACCGGAAAGCCGTAACGCCGTGATCTCCGCCGCGCGAGCCTCGCTGACCGGACTGGCGCTGCTCGCGCTGTGCATGGCGGCCGCGCCGTCGCCGGCTCCCTCGACCGCGAAGCCGAAAACGAGCGCGAGCGCGAGTCCGGGCGCGACGCCGGCGGCGAAAGCGGCGCTCGAAACGCCGTACTACAAGATCGAGACGGAAGACGTCTCGTACAAGGACAACGGCGACTTCACGATGCCGAAGAAGGTCGCGTTCTCGCGCCCCGGGAGCGACGGAACCGCCGACCGCGCCGAGGGCAACTCGAAGCGCGGGACGATCTCGCTCTTCGGCAACGTCGTGATCCACGACAACGGGAGCGCGCCCGAGGCCGGTTCGGACGACGAGTACGCGAAAGGCGGTCCCGCGACGATCACCTGCGATCAGCTCGACGTCGACTCGAAGGCGAAGGTCTACACCGCGATCGGGCACGTGCACTTCGAGCAGACCGATCGCAAGGCCGAGGCCGACCGCGGCGTGCTGAACCGCACCTCGGGGATGCTGCGCCTGCAGGGCCACGTCAAGACCAACGACGGCACCTCGTCGCTGCGCGGCGACGACATGCAGTACAATCTCGTCACGAAACGCTTCGAGGCGACCGGGAAGCCGGTGATGATCAAGCAGCCCGTCCCGACGCCCGAGCCCGGCAGCGCGAGCCCGTCGCCGAAGCCGAAGAAACGCCGGCTTCCGTTCTGAGATGATCGGCCTCTTCGACGAGGGCGAGAGCGGCGGGCGGGTGCGCGAGCCGCTCGCGGCGCGGATGCGGCCGCAGACGCTCGACGAGTTCGTCGGACAGGACCAGATCGTCGGCCCGGGCCGCGCGCTTCGCCGCGCGATCGAGTCCGACGAAGTCCCCTCGATGATCCTGTGGGGTCCGCCCGGGACGGGGAAGACGACGCTCGCGCGGATCATCGCGCACCAGACCGGCGCGCACTTCGCCGCGCTCTCCGCCGTGAGCGCCGGCGTCGCCGACCTGCGGCGCGTCGTCGCCGACGCGCAGAAGCTGCGCGCCGCGGGGCGCCGCACCGTGCTGTTCATCGACGAGATCCACCGCTCCCCGATCATCCGCTCCGCCGGGATCCGGACCTTGTCCAGGTAGACCTCCCGGGTGGGGGAACCCTTGATGCCGAGCTTCTTCTCCGGCGCACCGAAGGAGACACCGCGGTCGTCCTTCTCCACGACGAACGCCGAGATGCCGGCGCGGCGGTCGGGGTCGGTGACCGCGAAGACCGTGTAGTACTGGGAGATCCCGGCGTTGGTGATCCAGCGCTTGGTGCCGTCGAGGACGTAGTGGTCGCCGTCCCGCACGGCCCGGGTCCGCATGGCCGCGGCGTCCGAGC
>DASWSC010000014.1:0-6365 GCA_036402855.1 Candidatus Elarobacter sp.
GACGATCCTCGCCTTCAACCCGCCGACGATCCGCGGGATCGGCAACCTCGCCGGCTTCCAGTTCGAGCTGCAGGACCAGGACGAGATCGGCATCCCGGCGCTGACGCAGGCGGCGCGCGACCTCGTGCGGACCGCGCGCACCGACGCGACGCTCGGGAACGTCTCGACGACGTTCCGCGACGACGCGCCGCAACTCGTGATCGACGTCGACCGCGAGAAAGTCGCCGCGCTCGGGATCCCGATCTCCGACGTCTTCTCGGCGATGCAGGTGTACCTCGGCTCGCAGTACGTGAACGATTTCGACTACCTGAACCGCTCGTACCGCGTTTACGTGCAAGCCGACACGCGCTTCCGCGACCGGCTCGCGGCCCTCGACCGCATCTACGTGCGGACCGCGTCCGCCGGGCCGCAGAACGCGCCGACGGTGCCGCTCTCGAACCTGGTGCACACGCACATCGACAAGGTCGCGCCGATCATCACCCACTACAACCTGATGCGGTCGATCGAGATCAACGGGATTCCGGCGCCCGGCTACGGCTCGGGGCAGGCGCTGGCCGCGATGACGACCGCCGCCCAAACGCTCCCCCACGGCACCGCGTTCGAGTGGACCGGGATCTCGCTCGAGCAGATCGAGTTCGGGAGCCAGGCGCTGATCATCTTCGGGCTCGGGCTGCTGTGCGTGTTCCTGGTCCTCGCGGCGAACTACGAGAACTACAGCGATCCGGTGATCATCCTGGTCTCCGTTCCGCTCGCGATCCTCGGCGCGATCCTCGCGCTCGACGTGCGCTCGCTGCCGAGCGATCTCTACGCGCAGGTCGGCTACCTCATGCTGATCGCGCTGGCGAGCAAGAACGCGATCTTGATCGTCGAGTTCGCGAACCAGCGGCAGCGGCAAGGGCTGAGCGCAGCCGAAGCCGTGCGCGACGCCGCGCAGACGCGCCTGCGGCCGATCCTGATGACGTCGTTCGCGTTCATCCTCGCGACCGTCCCGCTCGTGCTCGCCTCCGGCGCCGGCGCGTCCAGCCGCAAGTCGCTCGGCACCGCGGTGTTCGGCGGGATGATCCTCTCGACGGTGCTCAACCTCTTCGTCGTCCCGGTCGTCTACGTCGCGCTCGCCGGGCTCCGCGAGCGCTTGGCGACCCGAAGGCGGAAGCCCGCGGCCGCCGCGGCGCCCGCGCACGCGCACGGCAACGGCCACGGCCCGGCCGGGAGCGTTCCGGTCTCCGTCCACCGCACCGCGGACGGCGAGATCATCCTCCACTTCGCCGACGGCAGCGACCCGGTACGCCTCGCGATCCCTGAGTAGCCGCCGGAGGAGCGTGCGGCCGGCGCGTCAGCCGGTTGCCGCGCGCGAGGCCTTGCGCATCACGAAGCCCTCCATCTTCACCAGCGCCGGGAGCCGCTTGCGCGCACGGCGGATCTGCCGGATCGCGCCGTGGGGATCGACCAAGTGCGTCGATGGCAGCTTCGCGCCCATCGTCTTCAGCACCGCGCCGATCGGGTGGCGCATCCGCGCTTGGGCGAGGATGACCTCGGCGAGCAGGTCGGCCCCGGGCGAGACGATCGGGCCGAAGCCGTACCGCGCCTGGGCCCAGCCGAAGACGTACAGGTTGCGGTAGCGATCGCTCATCATCGAGCCGTAGAGCTTGACGACCGGTCCCTCGATGGGGACCAGATCACGCGAGAGGAACGGGATCGTCTGATGGAACCCCGTCGCCGCGACGACGACGTCGAAGCGCTCGCGCGTTCCGTCGGTGAACTCCACCGCGTCGCCGTCGTAACGAGCGACGTCCGGGTGCGGCGTGATGCGGCCGTGCTTGATGTAGTGCAGCAGTTCGCTGTTGATCGTGGGGTGATGCTCGAAGATCGCATGGTCGGGCTTCTGCAGCCCGTAGCGGCGGTAGTCGCCGATCGAGATCGCCAGGACCGCTCGCAGAAACAGCCGCTGCAGCCACAGCGGCGTCCACGGCCGCACCAGCTCGACCAGCGGGACCCCGAACATCGTCTTCGGCAGGAACCAGTAGCCGCGCCGGGTGCTGATGTGCGACGCGGCGCCGACGCGCGCCGCTTCCGAGGCGATGTCGCAGGCGGAGTTCCCGCCGCCGATCGTGAGCACGCGCTTCCCGCGGAGCTGCTCCGGCGACTTGTAGTCCTTCGAATGGAGCATCTCGCCGGAGAACGTTCCGGGATACGAGGGCCAGCGGCGGTCCCAGTGGTGACCGATGCACGCGATGACGCCCTTGTACGTGCGGCGCTCGCCGTCGGCGAACGTGAGCTCCCAGCGTTCGCCGCCGTCGCTCGCAACCGGCTTCGCCTCGGTGACGGTCGTGCCGAACGCGATCCGCTTCTGGAGGTCGTAATGGCGGGCGTAGTCGCGCAGGTATGCCAGCATCTGCGCCGCGCTCGGAAAGTCCGGGTAGCCCGCCGGCATCGGGTAGTCGGAGAACTCGGTCGTGCGCCGCGACGAGATGATGTGCGCCGTCTCGTAGACGCCGTCGCGCCAGTTCCCGCCGACCTCGTTCGCCGACTCGAACTGCACGTACGGAATCCCGCGCTGCGCGAGTGCGCGCGCGACGCACAGTCCGATCGGCCCGGCGCCGACCAGCGCGAAGGTCTCCTCCGTCGAATCGGCGGTCACCGGTCGCGCCTTCGTCGCGCGGTCAGCTCGAACCCGGCGCCGCGGACTCGCGCGCGCGCCGCAGCAGCTCGAGCAGGGTGAGCGCGTTCGCGGTCGCCGCGTCCATCGCGGTGTTGTCGAAGATGCACCACGCCGGCCTGTCCTCCGCGGTCAGCCGGTGGGCGAGCTCGGCGACGAACGCGTCGTCGTAGCTCGAGTAGTACGTCCGCGGCGACCCGTGGAGGCGAGAGTATCGCAAGCCCGGCCACCCGCCCGGCGATGCGGCCTCTGGAACGACCGCCGGGTCCGCCGCGACGCGCGCGCTCGCATAGCGGCACAGCGTCGCGTCCGCCTCCGGCGTGAACCAGCTCGGGTGACGCGGCTCGCACGCCAGCGGCCCGTCGTACCGCTCCCGGAAGGCGGCGAAGAACCGCTCGATCACGGGCGCGTCGTACGCGAAACTGGGCGGCAACTGCACGAGCAGCACCGCGCGCTTCTCCCCGAGCGCCGCGGTCTCCGCGAGAAAGCGGTCCAGCGGCCCGACCGCGTCGACGAGGCGCAGCGTGTGGGTGATCTCCTTCGGCACCTTGAGCGCGAAGCGGAAGCCCTCCGGGACGCCGGCCGCCCAGCGCGCGTAGGTCGAGGGCCGGTGAGGCCGGTAGAACGACGAGTTGATCTCGACGCACGAGAACCGTCGCGCGTAGCGCTCGAGATGCGAGCCCTCGGCGTCGAACCGGTCGCGGACGCGCGCGGGGATCGTCCAGCCGGCGGTTCCGACGCGGATCACCTCGGCGCCCGTCGCACGCTGCAGGATCGTTCTATCGCAGGCACGCCGGACTTCGCAGAATGGGCCAATCAGACTCTCTCCTCATCACCGCGCCGTTCGTAGCTCACCCTCCTTGCATCAGCGGCAACGACAGGGTGAACCGCGCGCCGCCGAGCGGTGATTCGTGGACGCTCACGGACCCGCCCGCGCGCTCGAGCATCAGCCGCACCAGCGCGAGGCCGATCCCGCTCCCGGCGGCCGGCGTGTCGGCACGCTCGCCGAGCGCGAAGATCCGTTCGCGCTCGCGCACCGCGATGCCGGGGCCGTCGTCGTCGACCGTGACGCTGACGGCACCGGGATCGCCGCCGTGGACGCCGACGAAGACGCCGCCGCCGGGACGGCCGTGCTTGATCGCGTTCTCGATGAGGTTCACCAGGATCAGCGTCAGCCGATCGGTGTCGATGCCGACGCGTGCGTCCGGTGCGTCGTCGAGCACGACCCCGACGCGCCGCGCGGCGGCGCTCGCGGCGCACGCGTCTTGGGCGGCGGCAAGCGCCTTGGAAAGCGAACCGGCCGACGCGCGACAGAGCGCATCGCGCATGTCCAACAGCGAGATCTCGAACATCCCGTCGACCAAGCGGCTCAGGCGGAGCGACTCGTTGTAGGCGATGCGCACGAACCGCTCGCGCGCGGGCGCGTCCAGATCGTCGTCCAGCAGGGTCTCCAGGTAGCCGCGAATCGACGAGAGCGGCGTCCGGAGCTCGTGGCCGATCGACGAGAAGAACGCGTAACGTTCGCGTTCCTGCGCGCCGCGCTCCAGCGCGCGCTGCACCGCCGGCTCGAGGCCCCCGCCGTCGCCGCCGCGGTCGTACATGGTCCAGCCGCTGCGCACCTCGAGCCCGGTCGTCGTCTCCATCGTCGCGGCGATCCGCGCGAGCGCGGTGCGCGCATCGACCGGGGCCGGGACGTTGCCGTCGCGCGTCGGGACGGTCAGCGCCGCGACGAAGACGTCGCTGCCGCCGTCGTGCGCGACCAGATCGGCGAAGCGAATCACGCGCGAGACGGCGGTCGAGAACGCCGCCGCCGCGCGGCGCTCCAGCGCGCGTGCGGCGCGCAGCCCGCGCCGCCACGCCACGCGCTCCAACTCTGGCAGCCGCACGACCAGCAGCGGGCACGGCGAGTGCGGCAGCTCGGCGAGCCTCCGTTCGAGCGCGGCGGCACGCGGCAGCAGCCCGCGCAGCTCAGGCGCGTGCAAACTTGTAGCCGTAGCCGTGCACCGTCTGCACGAGCGGACCGAGGCGCGCCTCGTCTTCGAGCTTCGAGCGCAACCGACGAACGTGGACGTCGACGGTCCGGTCGTCGCCCTCGAAGTCGTAGCCCCAGACCCGTTCGAGCAACGACTCGCGCGAGAGCGCGACCCCCGCGTTCGAGGCGAGCTCGAGGAGCAGCGAGAACTCGCGCGGCTTGAGCCGAACCTGGGCGCCGTCGACGCGGGCCTCGCGCGCCGCTTCGTCGATCTCGAGGCGCTCGAACGTCAGCAGGAGCGGCGCGTGTCCCGCACCGAGCCGTGCCCGGCGCGCGATCGCCTTCACGCGCGCGACGACCTCGCGCGGCGAAAACGGCTTCACGACGTAGTCGTCGGCGCCGAGCTCGAGCCCGACGATCCGGTCGACCTCTTCCGAGCGCGCGGTGAGCACGAGGATCGGGACGTCGCGGCCTTCGCGCCTGAGCGTGCGAACCACGTCGAACCCGTCGAGCACGGGCAGCCCGAGATCGAGGATCAGCACGTCGGCGCCGGCGCGCGCCTGGCGCAAGGCGGCGGGACCGTCGGCTGCCTCCCGGCAGACGAAGCCCTCGCGCTCGAGGTGATGAACCAGCAGCTCGCGGATCGGCGCGTCGTCCTCCGCGACCACGACCCGCGTGACCGCCATACCGGGAGCGGTGCCCGCCGCAGGCTCGCCGAATCGTCGTCACTCCGAGATGTGCGCGCGTTTCTCCCTCGCGGAGCCTGAGCGGCTCGCCGGCCGCTATCCGCAGTTCACGCTGCGCGGCGGATGGCCGCGCCGCTACAACATTGCGCCGACGCAGGATGTCCTCGCCGTGCGCAACGACGGCGGGGGAGAAGCCGGTACGCTGCGGTGGGGGCTCGTCCCGCCCTGGGCCAGGGATCTCGCGGCAGGCCAGACGCTGATCAACGCGCGCGCCGAGACGCTCGCCGAGAAACCCGCGTTCCGCGGCCCGCTGCAGCGCCGGCGCTGCGTCATCTTCGCCGACGGCTTCTACGAGTGGAGCGGGGCGAAGGGAAAGCGGCAGCCGTACCGCTTCACGGTCGACGACGGTGCGCCGTTCGCGTTCGCCGGGCTTTGGGAGCGCTGGGGATCGCCCGATGCGCCGGTCGACTCGTGCACGATCGTGACCTGTACGCCGAACGCGCTGCTCGCCGCGATCCACGACCGCATGCCGGTGATCCTCGACGACGGCGCGCTCGACGCCTGGCTCTACGGCCCGATCGGCGACGCGCTCGGCGCGCTCGTGCCGTACGACGCGTCGCGGATGCGCTCGGCGCCGGTGACGCCGGCGATGAACCACCACGCGTTCGACGACCCGGCCTGCATCGAGCCGCTCCCGCTCCTGCTCTAGCGCTCGTCCTTCTGGATCACGCCGTCGCCTTCGAGGACGGTCTCGCCGTGCTGGTTCACGACGCCGGCGCGCACGCGCATCCGGCGCCGGTCGGGGATCAGTTCCGTCACCTCCGAGCGCGCGGTCAGCGTGTCGCCGATGAAGACCGGCCGGCGAAAGCGGATCTGCTGCTCGACGTAGATGCCGCCGGGCGTTTGCAGCAGCATCCCGGTCACCGTGGAGAGCAGGCTCGCGGTCAGCATCCCGTGCGCGGCGCGCTGTCCGAACCGCGTCGTCTTGGCGTACTCCGCATCGACGTGGAGCGGATAGTTGTCGCCGCTGACCGCCGCGAACAGCAGGATG
>DASWSC010000015.1:0-10649 GCA_036402855.1 Candidatus Elarobacter sp.
GAGCGCCCCGGCGATGACGTCGTCGAGCGAGGAGCCGCTCAGCAGGCGTTTGCCGACCGACGCCGCCGGCGCGCCCTTCTGCACCGTCACGCCGTCGACGCTCGCGTCCTTGCCGGCGAAGAACACCGACGCGCTGCGCACGTCGCCGAGCGCGCGGTCGAGCTCGCCGTCGGCCAGCGGTTCGTCGGTCCCCGCAAGCCGCAGCAGCGCCGCGAGGCCCGCGACCGGGTCGCCGCTCGGTACGACGATCACGCGCTTCTGCGTCAGCGCGCCGACCTCGCGTGCGGCGAGCGCGACGTTGGGATCGTTCGGCAGCAGGTACACCGTCGGGGCGAGCGACGCGTTCACGCCGACGAGCAGGTCGCGCACCGAGGGGTTCGCGCCGGCCTGGACCGGGATCGTCACGTCGGCGCCGAGCTCGCGCGCGATGCGGTCGAACCCCGCGCCCGGCGCGACGCTCGCGATCCCGATCGCTTTCGCCGGGGCCTCGGCCATCAGCACGTTGTGCTGCTCGGCCATGTCCTCGCGCTTCCAGCGCGTCACCGTTCCGTGGCGGGCGGCGATCGCGCGCACGGTCTCCGGCTCGGCGGTATGGACGTGGACCTTGATCGTCGGCATCGCGCCGATGACGAGCAGCGAGTCGCCGTAGCGCGCGAGCTCGTCGCGCAGAGGCAGCGCCTCGACGGTCGCGTCCTCGAGGACGAACTCCGTGCAGAAGTGGTTCTCGCCGACGACCTGCTGCCGCGTGAAGACGCTCGAGCGCACCGGGCGGCGCGGGAACGCGGTCGTGCGCGTCGTGTGCTCGGGGAGAAACCGCAGCGCGCCTTCGAGGAAGTAGCAGAAACCGGCACCGCCCGCGTCGACGACGTTCGCCTCCTTCAGCGCGGGAAGCTGCTCCGGCGTCCGGTCGAGCGCATGGTTCGCGGCGCGCAGCACGGCATCGGCGAGCCGGTAGAAGTCGGGCTCGCGGACCGCCAGGCGATAGGCCTCGTCGGCCGCCGCGGTCGCGACCGAGAGGATTGTCCCCTCGACCGGCTTGGTAAGCGCCGCACGCGCCGCGCCGACGGCCTCGCGCATCCCGAGCGCGAGTTGAAAGGTGTCGATCGCGTCGCGGTGGCGGACGCTGTGCGCGAACCCGCGCAGCATCTGCGAGAGGATGACGCCGCTGTTCCCCCGGGCGCCCAGCAGCGAGCCGCTCGCGGCGGCCGCGGCGACCTGGGAGAGCGGCTTGGTTCGGACCCGGTGGGCCTCCAGCAAGGCCGCCCTCGCGGTCAGGAACATGTTCGACCCGGTGTCACCGTCGGGGACCGGGAACACGTTCAGATCGTTCAGGACCCCCCGGTACTTCCGTAAGAAGTAGGTGCCGGCGGCGACGAACTTCTCGAACGCACGCCCGTCGAGCTGGGTGACTGCCATGGAGCGCTCGACGCGTTCTGGAGCGGCGGGCGGCGCCCTGCGGCCGCACTGCGACCTCGCGCCTTGTCCGCCGGGCCGGATTCTGATACGATTCGCCTGTTATGGCCAAGCGATGCGATGTGTGCGGCAAGGGGCCGATGTCCGGCAACAACGTCAGCCACGCGATGAACAAGACCAAGCGCCGGTGGCTCCCGAACCTGCAAGCCGTCCGCGTCGACGACCGCGGCACGCACAAGACCGCCCGCGTCTGCACGAACTGCCTGCGCAGCAAGCGCGTGAAGCGGGTCGGCTCGGTCTAGCTCCTTCCGCCCGCCGACCCGGGCGAGGTTGGCCCGTCCACCCTGGTGATCGTCACCTCGATGATCTCGCTCGGATGCCGTCCGGCGAACGCGGGTCCCGGACCGGGCTCATTCGGGGTCGGATCATCGAACGGGATCCCGGCCATCCAACTGGTCGCGGCGGCGACGATGCGAACCGCTTGACGCGCGTCGAACACCTCTCGCCGCACCGGCCCGTTCTGCGTCGTCACGTCGATGCGAAAGCGCGGAAACGGCCCTCGTTCTTCTTCCCGTGCGCTGTTCATGGGACTCCTTGCTCGTACTCAGCCGAAGTGATCCCAGCCGGTCATCTCGAGCGGTGCGCCGTTCGGCAAGGTGACCCCGGACTCGGCGACGACGGTTCCGAGCGGAATCAGGTCGCGCGCGGTGTGGGCGCGGAACCGGCCGGCGAGGTGCCCGAACGCGTGCTTCTCGATCGCGACGAGGAGTTCGAAGTCTTCGCCGCCGTTGAGCGCCATGTCCACGGCATCCGCGCCGGTGGCCGCGGCCACCGCGGTCGCCGCGGGATGGACGGGGATCGCGTCGAGCTGCGCGCCCACACCGGAGGCGGCACACAGCCGGTGCAGGTCGGTGGAGAGTCCGTCGGAGATGTCCATCATCGCGCGAACGTGTCGTGAGGCGCCGAGCCAGCGCCCTTCGCGCAGGCGCGGCTGCGGCCGCCGAAAGGCGGCGAGCGCGTCCGCGAACCGCTCCCGGTTCGCCAACTCGGGCTGATCGAGGGCGACACGACGACCGGCCCCCGAAGCGCCGAGCGCGCCGGTCACCGCGATGACGTCGCCGGGCCGGGCTCCGGCGCGCGTCTTCAGATTCGACGCGCGCACCTCGCCGACGACCGTGATCGAGATCGTGATCGCCGGCGCCGCGCTCAGATCGCCGCCGGCGATCGCGCAGCGCTCGCGTCTCGCGAGCGTTGCGATCCCGTCGTAACACGCCAGCACCCACGCCGGGCCGGTGTCGCGCGGAAACGCGAGCGCGACCGTCGCGAGGACCGGCCGCGCACCCATCGCGGCAAGATCGGAGAGGTTCGAGGCGAGCGCGCGCCAGCCGGCGTCTTCGGCGCTCATCGACGTGCGCGTGAAGTGGACGGCTTCGATGAGGACGTCGGTCGTGATCACGCTGCGGTTGCTGCGCGACGGCTGCCACGCGGCGGCGTCGTCGCCGATCCCGAGCGCGAGCCGCTGCGCCGGGACGTCGCGCAGCCGTTCGCGGATCGCCGCGATCAGCTCGTCTTCGGTCACTAGGCCGCGGACGCGACCGCGTCGATCCGCCGGCGCAGCTCACGCAGCGCCTCGGGCGGGTCCTCCGCACCGAACACGGAGTTGCCGGCGACCAGCACGTTCGCCCCGGCGCGCACGGCGCGCTCGGCGTTCTCGAGACCGATCCCGCCGTCGACCTCGATCTCGCAGGCGGGATTGCGCGCGTCCAGCAGCGTGCGCACCTCGGCGATCTTCGCCAGGGCGCGCTCGATGAACGACTGTCCGCCGAACCCCGGATTCACGCTCATCACGAGCACGCGGTCGATCTCTTCGGCGAGATCGGCCAGCATCGCGACGGGGGTCGCGGGATTGATCGCGATCCCGGCCTTCGCGCCGAGCTCGCGCACGTGCCGCAGCAGCCGGTGCTGGTGCGGCGTCGCTTCGTAGTGGAACGTGATCGTGTCGGCACCCGCCTCGCGAAACGCATCGACGTACCGTTCCGGTTCGACGATCATCAAGTGGCAGTCGAACGGCAAGCGCGTCAGCTTGCGCAGGTCCTTGACGATCTTCATCCCCCAGGTGAAGTTGGGGACGAAGACGCCGTCCATCGAGTCGAGGTGCAGCTCGTCGGCGCCCGCGCTCTCGACCATCCGGATCTGGTCGGCGATGTCGGCGAAGTCGGCGGAGAGCAGCGACGGCGCGATCTTGAGCGCGCGCGTGCGGCGTGCGCGCGTCACGTGCTCTTCGGTTTCGGCTTCTCGCCGCCGGCGGGCCCGGGCGTCGGGATCCAGCGCACCGGCTCGCGGCCGATCTGCGTCTGGTTCAGCAGCTCGTTGTTGATGTACGTGTCGATCTCGGCGCTGCCGACCGCGGTCACGTTGAAGTCGAGCTTCTGGCCGCCTTGCGCGAAGCCGTCGTAGACGTTCCACGTCCCGGTGTCGTCGCGGATCTCGATCCGGACGTGCGCCGCGGTGTCGCGCGGCGGGACGGTGGCGCCGGCGTGGACCTGGCGGATGAGATAGCCGTACTCGCCCGGTCCGGCCGAGACTTGCAGCGAGACCTCTTCGAACGGGTCGATCGTCGCGCCGGGTCCGGGGTTCTGGCGGACGATGATCCCGCGCGGCGGACCCGACGGGCCGAACGGCGTCCACACGATCTGCCCGAGGTGGACGCGATCGCGCTGCGCCTGCGCGCGCGCGGCGTCGATCGGCATCCCCGTGTAGTTGGCGACCTTCACCCCCGCCGGCGGCCCTTTGCTCAGCGTGAGCGAGACCTTCGAGCCTTGGCGCACGCTGGAGAGCGGGACCGGGTCCTGCGCGACGACGTGGTCGCGCGGAACGTCGTCGTCGTTGACGTAGACCGTCTTGTCGAGCTGCAGCCTGAAGCGGTTGAGATCGAGCCCCGCGTTGCGCAGCGACTGAAAACGCAGGTCGGGCATCGGGAAGATCACCACGCCGCTGCTCATGACCAGCGAGATCTGCCGTCCCTCGCGGACGCGCGCGCCCGGGTTCGGCTGCTGGCTCATCACGACGTCTTTCGGATACCGGTCGCTGGGCTGCGTCGCGATCACGACGCAGCGCAGATGCAGCCGCCCGCACTCGTTGCGCGCGTCGGCGCCGGTCTGACCGGCGAAGGTCGGGACGTAGACCGTCGCGGCGGTCGGTGCGAAGAACTCCTTGATCGAGCGCCCGAACCACACGAGCACGCCGACCGCCAGCGCGAGCGCGAGGGCGAAGAGCCAGTCGCGGTCGAGCAGCGGCGCGAAGCGCCGCCGCGGGCGCGGCGCCGGAACGCCGTCCGCGCCCTCGAGCTGCATCAGGCGAGCGCCTCGAGCTGCGCTTCGTCGAAGTCGGCGTTGCTGAAGACGCGCTGCACGTCTTCGTGCTCCTCGAGCGCGTCCAGGAACGTCAGGACCTTCTCCGCGTCGCCGCCCCCGGGCTTCGACGTCTGCGCAGGCTCCATCGTGAGCTCGGCCGAGCGGACGCGCAGCCCTTCCGACTCGAGCGCGTCCTTGACCGCCATCAGCGCCTGCGGCTCCGTGACGACCTCAGCGGCGCCCTCGGTGAAGCGCACGTCGATCACGCCGTCGACCAGCGCCTTCTCCGTCAGCGCGTCCTCGGAGAGCGCGCCGGGATCGAGCGTGACGATCCCGCGCGAGGCGAACATCCAGCCGACGCTCCCCGTCTCGCCGAGGCTTCCTTCGTTGCGGCTGAACACGAACCGCAGTTCCGAGGCGGTGCGGTTCCGGTTGTCGGTCGCCGCATCGACGATCACCGCGATTCCGGCGGGCCCGTAGCCCTCGTACCGGATCTCCTCGATCTCTTTCTCGCCGGCGCCGCCGCTCGCGCGCGCGATCGCGCGCTTGATGTTGTCCATCGGCATGTTGTGCTCGCGCGCCTTCTCGACCGCCATCTTGAGCCGGTAGTTGGCCTCCGGGTCGGCCGAGCCGTTTTTCGCGGCGAGGATGATCTCTTTCGACAGCTTCGTGAAGAGCGCGCCGCGCTGCGCGTCGACCTTCCCCTTCTTCAGCCGGATGTTGTGCCATTTCGAATGCCCAGACATGCTCGCGATCCGTCTTAGGAGGAAAGGTTCACGCGACCCGCTTGGCGGCGCGCCGGAAGAACGCGCGCACGCGGCCGCTGCGGTCGATCCCGCGCGCCCCGGCGAGCGCGTCGGCCTCGGCCAGCTCGGCGCGCGAGGCACGGTGCGCGGCGTCGCGCGCGCCGAGCTGGTCGAGCGCGGCGACGGTCGCGTGGACCTCGGCCGAGGTCAGCGCCTTGCCTTGCGCGTAGGCGGCCGCGACCGCCTCGCGGGCCGAAGATGCCGGACCGGCGAGCGCCCAGACGACGGGGAAGGTCCACTTGCGCTTCGCGAGATCCTTGCCGCACGGCTTGCCCGTCGTGACCGAATCGCCCCACGTCCCGAGGACGTCGTCCTCGATCTGGAACGCGGTCCCGTACAGGCGCCCGAGCCGCGCGTACGAAGCGGCACGCGACGCATCGGCGCCGGCGGCGAGCGCGCCGAGCTCGCAGGCCGCGCCGAAGAGCGCCGCGGTCTTGCCGCCGATCATCGCACGGTAGTCCTCCATCGTCACGCGCGGTTCCGTCTCGAACGCGATGTCGCGTCCCTGCCCGCCGCACATGTCGAGATGCGCCGCGAGGAGCACGCGGTTCATCGCGAGCTTTTCGCCCGGCGGCGCGGTGCTCGCCTCGAGCAGCGTGAGGTACGCGATCGAGCACAGCGCGTCGCCGGCGTTGATCCCGTGCGCGAGCCCGTAGCGCGACCACACCGTCTCGCGCCCGCGCCGGAGCAGGTCGCCGTCCTCGATGTCGTCGTGGATCAGCGAGAACTCGTGCACGATCTCGACCGCGCACGCGGCGGGCAGCGCGTCCTCCGGCGACGCGCCTTCCTCGGCCGCGACTTCGAGCAGCAGCCGGGGACGCAGCCGTTTGCCGCGCCGGCCTTCGCCGAAGCCGAAGTGATAGCGGATCTGCGCGCTGGTCGCCGAGCCGTCGTCGAAGGCGGCGACGGCGCGTTCGAGCGCCGCTTCGAGGCTATCGAGGACTGCCGGCGAGCTCATCCATCCGGTCCGCGACGCGGTCGACCAGCCAGCCGGGCGTCGACGCACCCGACATCAGCCCGGCCGCCCCGACGCCCTCGAACCACGCAGCCTGAAGCTCCTCGGGTCCTTCGATATGATAGGAACGCGCGCCGTTGATCGCCGCCAGCTCGGCGAGGTGCTTCGTGTTCGCCGAGGTCTTGCCGCCGACGACGACCATCACGTCGACCTCGCGCGAGAGGGCGTCGACCTCGCTCTGCCGGTTCTTCGTGTCGGTGCAGATCGTGTTGATCGCGCGCACCTCGTAGTACTTCTCGCTGAGCTTGCGCACGATCTCGGTGAACCCCGGACCGTTCCAGGTCGACTGCACGACGACGCCGACCCGGCTCGCGCGCGGGAGCGCCGCGACGTCCTCGACGCTCGTGATGCACCAGGCGCCCGGGACGTGCGAGAGCGTCCCTTTCACCTCGGGATGGTTCGGGTCGCCGACGACGACGATCTTGTAGCCCTCGTCGCGCAGCTTCTCCGCCTGCACGTGGATCTTCGTCACCATCGGGCAGGTCGCGTCGATCACGGTCAGGCCGCGTTCCTTCGCGCGGTCGAGCACCTCGACGGGCAGGCCGTGCGCGCGCACGAACATCGCCTCCGTATCGACGTCGTCGACGCTCGACGCGTTCTTCAGCCCCTTCGCCTCGAGCTGCGCGACCATCTGCGGATTGTGGACGACGTGCCCGAGCGTCGTGACGCCCGCGCCGAGCCGTTCGACCGCTTCCTCGGCCTTCTTCACCGTGATGGCGACGCCGAAGCAGAAGCCCTGGGTCTTCGCCCGCTTGATGATCACCGGTTGCTCTCCTCGAGCGCGCGAATCCGCTGCATGATCTCTGCCGCTCCCTTCTCCAGATCGCCGCCTGCCGACTGCCGGTTCCGCGCGATGCGGATCGGGTCGCCGAAGACCACGGTCACCCGGCCGAACGGTCTGAGCACGCGCGTCCCCACGATCGCCGCCGGGACGACCGGAACCCCGGAGGCCGCCGCGAGGAACGCCGCGCCGGCCTTCTCCTCGTTCGTCCCGCTGACGTTGCGGCCGCCCTCGGGGAAGATCCCGACGCAGCGCCCCTCCTTGAGCATCCGCAGCGAGGCCCGGATCGCCGCCGTCCCGCCCGCCTGGCGGTCGACGGGGAACGCGTTGAGGCGCGGGATCAGGTACTTGAGGACCGGCATCGCGAAGAGCTCCTTCTTCGCCATGTACGAGACCGGGCGCGACAGTGCGACGCCGAGGATCGGCGGATCGAAGTTCGAGATGTGGTTGGCGGCGACGATCAGGCCTCCGTCGCGCGGAACCTTCTCCGCGCCGACGACGCGGAATCGGAAGAGCGAGCGGACGACCAGCTCGACGGCGCCCCTCGCGAAGGCGTAGAACGTCACGCCGGCGCGGCGGCCATCACGGCGCGCATCCGCGCGACGACGTCATGCGGCTGCAGATCCGTCGAGTCGATCGTCACCGCGTCGGCCGCCGGGCGCAGCGGCGAGACGGCGCGCGTCGAGTCGAGCCGGTCGCGTTCGGCGATCTGCGCGCGCACCGTCGGAAACGGGACGTCGAGCCCGCGCTCGAGGAACTCGGCGCGCCGCCTGCGCGCGCGCTCGTCGACCGAGGCGGTGAGGAAGAACTTGTGACGCGCATCGGGGAGCACCACCGTCCCGATGTCGCGGCCCGCCATCACCACCGGCCCTTGCGCCGCGATCGCGCGCTGTCGCGAGACCAGCTCGGCGCGAATCCCGGCCAGCGCCGCGACCGTCGAGACCGCCGACGCGACGTCGGGGTTGAAGAGCTCCTGGCCGGTGTCGCGTCCGTCGACCACGACACGGTAACCGGCCCTCGACGACGGGTCGGCGTGGATCGCGATCGTGTGGTTGCCGAGCATCGCGACCAACGCCGGCTCGTTGTCCAGGTCGACGCCGTTGCGCAGCGCCAAGTACGCGACGGCGCGGTACATCGCACCGGTGTCGAGGTAGAGGTGGTGCGTCTCGGCGGCCAGGAGCTGCGAGATCGTCGTTTTCCCCGACGCGACGGGGCCGTCGATCGCGACGTGATCGTTCATCGGCTACTGCCCGGGATGCGGCAGGATCCAGCTCACGCCCGGAACCCCGAGAATGTCGGGCCACATGCGGTGATGCCACTGATCGTAGCTCAGCGGAACGCCGGCCAGCACCGGATAGAAGTACGCGAACAGCGCGACGACCGCGACCGCGTAGCCGCCCAGCCACCAGCGCCGCGTCGCCGGCGCCGCGCGCGCGACGAACCGCTGGATCAGGATCACGTCGCAGAGCACGATCACGGCGAGGTTCGGGAAGAAGTGATACTCGAAGAGCAGCCGCGGCGTGCGCGCCCACGGCAGCCACTGCACGAAGTACGCGGCCGCGAGCAGCATGTAGCCCTTGTTCCGCTCTTTCCACGCGAGCCAGGCGGTGTACGGCACCGAAACGAGTCCGAGCAGGAACACCAGCGGGTTCGGGATCGCGATGATCTCGCCGACGCAGCAGGCGTACGCGTTGCTCGCGGCCAGCCCCGTCCGGAAGTCCTTGTACCAGTAGACGATCGGGATCTCCATGATCGGCCACTGCCACCACGCCGAGGAGTACGGGTGCGTCGAGTGCTCGACGCCGTGGCTGTGGTACCAGAACATCTGCTGCTGGAGCGCGATCAGGTCGGCCAGCGTGTGCCCGTTCCCGAGCACGATCGTCGGGATGTAGCTCAGCGCGTAGATCGTCGCCGAGACGAAGACCATCAGCCCCACGACGACGTCGATCGAAAAGCCGCGCGGGTTCCCGTACAGCGCGCGGCGTCCGGTATACCGCTGCAGCACGACGAACGCGATGACCAGCCACAGCAGCAGGACGTCGTAGAGCCCGTTCCACTTCGAAGAGATGAGGAGTCCGAGCGCGACCAGCATCACGGTCAGCCAGGTGCGCGCGCTCGAGGCCTCGATCTCCGGCGTTCCGTCGACGCTCATCACGCCGCTCGGCGCGAACTGGGCGTTCGCCACCGGCGTCTTGTAGCGCATCGTACCGTCGCGCGCGTAGTCGACCTTCGGACCGTCGGGCGAGGGGTCGTCCGGCGGCGGAACGACGGCCGCGGGGCCGCGCTCCGGGAGCGTCACCACCGTCCCGTCGGCGTACGAGGCGCTCGTCCCGGCATGCGGCTTTCGGCGCTGCACGACGAGCCGCGCGACGAGATAGACGCCGAGGTACGCGTAGAGGAAGGCGACGGCGTACGAGGTGCGCGTCGCGCCCTCGGTCGCCCCGATGCCGTTCGCGATCTCGGTGACGTGACGCGCCGGCTGCAGGTTCGCGAGCCAGGCGAAGGCGGCGGCGAGCGGGACCCCGGCCGCGAGCGTCGCCCAGAACGGAACGCCGAGCGGCGAGGCGATCCGCGGCCGAACGCGGATCTGCGCCGCGAGCCAGTAGCGGTAGAACGCGTACAGGACGACCAGGATCAGCGCCGAGATCGCGATCTCGCCGGTCGAGATGCGCGACTCCACGAAGTGGAAGCCGTCGAACGCGATGCAGAGCGCGGCGAGCGCGGCGTAGACCGTCGATGCGGTGACGCGCTTGGCGAACGCGTAGACGACGCCGACTTCGAGCGCGCCGATCAGCACGTTGAGGAAGCGCCAGCCCTCGGCGACGTCGCCGCGCGGGTACCCGCCGAAGAGCGACATCGACGCCGCGATCAAGAGCTTCGTGAGCGGCGGATGGGTCCACTCGAACTGCGGGACGCCGCGCAGATACTCGCCCGCGCTGCGCGCGAAGTAGATCTCGTCGAAATACTTCTCGGGCGGCCAGCCGAAGTTCACGATCGCGACGACGAACGCCGCCGCGACGAATCCGCCGATCAGCAGCCAGTCGACCCGCGTCAGCGCGACCACTCCTTCGCGCGGATCGAACCAGCGGCGTGCGGTCGCGGCGAGCGCGCGGACCCGCGCGTCCCAGCGCTGCTCGGCCGCGGCTTCCGCCTCCGGCGCGACGCCGAGATACCGGTAGCCCAGCCAGAAGAACAGCACGACGTTGGCGAGCGAGGCCGGGTGCGAGACGCGCGGCCAAAGATCGGTGGCGTTGACGTTCTGGATCTTCCCCTCCATCACG
>DASWSC010000016.1:0-8642 GCA_036402855.1 Candidatus Elarobacter sp.
GTGCGAGACGCCGGATTGCCAGACGTGGTAGAGAAAAACGTAGAGCGCAGCGATTCCGCGCAGTCCTTCGACGTGCGGGAAATACGTGCGGCTCGATCGTTCCTGTTGCATCCTTGCCTCTCTACGGCTCTCGCCGCCGCCGGGACGTCATTGCCCGTGACGCCCGGCGGCGTGCCCCGGCTTACGCTGTTCCGGGCAGCTCGCGCAGAGCGGCCGCACTGGAAGCGAAGTAGTCACTGTAGTCGGCGACGGCCGCCGTCGAGCGGTTCACCACCGTGCCGATGAGCTCGTTGACCCCGACGCTCTCGAGCCGCGCGATCGCGCGGCGCGTCGAGCGGCGGTCGGTCCCCCCGGCGGAGAGGATCATCACGGTGCCGTCGGTCTTGTTCGCCAGGATCGCTGCGTCGAAGACCGGCACGATCGCCGGCGCGTCGACGATCACGGTCGCATAGCGCTCGCGCGCTTCGCGCAGCATCGCGTCGAAGCGCGTCGACTGCAGCAGCTTGATCGGGTTCGGCGACTGCGTCCCGCTGGTCAGGATGTCGACGCCGGGGCGGTCGGTGCGCTGCACCGCCTGCGTGAGCGAGGCCCGCCCGATCAGCACGTCGCTCAGGCCGAGATCGTTCCGCACGTCGAACTTCTTGTGCAGCGAGGGCCGCCGCATGTCGGCGTCGATGATGAGGATGCGCGCCTCGTGCTCGATGCTGGAGACCGCGATCTCGCCGAGCGCGCCGGCGACGTTCATCGCGACCGTCGACTTACCGTCGCCCTGCAGCGGGCTCGTCACGGTGACGCTGCGCAGCGGGCGGTCGGAGCTGTAGCGCATCGCCAACACGAGCTGAAAGTACGACTCCATCGCGGCGGTCCGCACGTTGGCGGGGATCGCCGCGGCGCCGTCGCCCGAGGGGAGCAGCGGGATCGAGGCGAGGACGGGGAGCCCGAGCTCGCCTTCCACGTCGCGCTCGTCGCGGATGCGCCCGTCGAACCAGTCGACCAGGAACACGACGCCGAGTCCGAGCAGCAGCCCGGCGATCGCGCCGACGATGAGGTTCAGCGTCAGGTGCGGCGACTTCGCGGCGAGCGCAGGCGACGCCGCCTGGGTGATCGTGACGTCGCTGATCCCGGTCGCCTTCGCGACCTGCGCGTCGTTGCGCTTCTGCTGCAGCGCGTTGTACATGTCTTCCGCGAGCTTCTGCTCGCGCTTGAGCGAGAGCAGCGTCTCGGACTGCTTGGGGAGCGCCTTGAGCTGCGGGTTGATGTCCGCGCGCTGCTTCGCCAGCGTCGAAAGCTGGTTCCCCGCGCTGGCGCTCATCGACCTCGCCACGGCGAGGTTCTGCTGGAGCTGCGTGAAGAGCGGGTTCGCGACCGTGTTGGTCGACGCGACGATCGTCCCGGGCTGCTTCGCGAGCTCCTTCTGAAGACCGGCGATCTTCTGCTTCAGCGCGACCACCGCGGGATGCGAATCGGTGTACTGCTGCTGCGCCGCGCTCAGGTCGAGCTTGGCCTGCGCGAGCTGCGCGTGAAGCTGCGGGAGAATCGGGTTCTGCGCGACGTTCGAACCGCCGCCCGACAATTGCCGGGTGGAGGCGAGCTGCGCGGAGAGCGAGGCGACTTGCGCGTCGGCCTGGCGCTTCTCGAGCTGCACCCGGTTGATGTTCGCGTCGATGTTCGCCGCGGCGGCGACGATGCTCGACGTCTGCGAGCCGATGTCCGCGATGCTGTGGGTCGTCTCGAACTTGGTGACCGCCGCTTCGGCGGTGTGCAAGCGGCGCTCCGCGGAGGGGATCTGCTTGTTGAGGAACTCGAGCGCGCCGGTCGCGCCGCCGGCGACGAGCTCGGCTTCGCGCGCCACGAAGACGGTCGCGAACTCGTTCGCGATCTTCGCCGACATCACCGGATCGCGCCAGGTGACCTGGAGCGAGATGATGTTCGTGTTGGTGACCGGCTTGACTTTGACGGCGCCCTGCAGCGCCTTGACGTCGGTCTTCAGGTTCAGGTCGTCGATGACGCGCTGCACGACCGGCGTCTCGCTGATCAGCTCGGCATAGGTCTCGGCCGACTGCGCGGCGTTCGGCAGCATCAGCGCGTTCAGCACCGACAGCCCGGTCTGCGCCTGCTGCGGGTTCGCGGCGACCGCGTTCGGGTTGCCGGCGATCAGCTTGACGTCGGTAGTGTACGACTTCGGCGTCATCAGCGTGATGAGCGCCACCAGCCCGAGCACGCCGCCGGAGACCGCGAGGAACAAGGCGCGGCGGCGCAGGAGCGTGGCGACGAACGAGTGCCAAATCGCGACCGGATCGACGTCCGCCCCGGCGGCGACAGCGCTGCGCGGCACCGCGACGTGCGTCGCGAGCGGGAGCGAGGTGCTGCCGGGGAGCCGCTGAGGTTCGTACATCGGAATCCTTTCCTAAAACCCGAGCAGTCGTCCGATGACGCCGAGCACCCCGATCATCGCGGGACTCACGCTGCGCGCCTCGGGGACGTAGATCTTGTCATCCTTCTGGAGGATGGGGTCGTACCGCTGATCTCCTCGCTGGAGCGCCTGAAAGAGGTTGATCTGGTACGACGGCAAGGTCTTACCCGTTTCGGGATTGATTCTCGTCAAGTAGACGCGATTGAGGTCGGGCCGGGTCGCCGCTTCGGTGCCGGCCCGCGCGAGCGCCATCGAAAGACGGTCGCCTTCGTTCACCTCGACGTTGCCCGGCCGCGAGACCGCGCCCAGGACCTGGACGCGGATCGTCTCGGCGCCGGTCAAGTAGATGTAGGCGCCTTCCTCGAGCGGAAGGTTCTGCTCGGGGTCGCCGTCGCGCAGGAGCTTCTGCACGTTCGCCGTCTGGATCGATCCGTCGGATGCCTGGATGCGCGCGGTCGGGTACGAGCTGCCGACGGTTGCGACGCCGCCGCCGGCGGCGATCGCGTCGCTGAGCCGCGCACCACTGCGCATCTGGTACTTGCCGGGATTCTTCACGTTGCCGAGCACCGTGATGCTGATCTCGCCGGACTGCTGCACGGCGAGCGACACGACCGGGTGCTTGTAGAACTTCTTGAGCGCGCGGGTCAGCGAGTCGCGCGCTTCGGCCGCGCTCATCCCGCCGACGAAGACGCGCCCCGCGAGCGGGTACTGGATCGTGCCGTCGGCCTGGACCACCGCGGTCAGCGGCTGATCGCCGTAGACGGAGATCGCCAGCGTGTCGCCGGGATGGATCGAGCTGCTGACCGAGACGGGCCCGGCTCCGGCGGGCTTCGCCGACGGCGCGGGGACGGGTGCCGAGACCGGGTTCTGCGGCATCGACGGTCCGGCGGGCGGATCGGCCGCGCGCACGGCGAGCGGGCTCGCGGTCAGGAGGAACGCCGCGACCGCGGCGGCGAGTGCACGGATGGGATGGCGACCGGTCATGAGGGTTCCCCGGGATCGACGGAAGCGAGGTGGCCGCGAATCTGGCTCGCGCTCATCGTCGCGGCCGTGCTGTTCTGGGCGGCGACCAGCAACGACGTGTACGACGTAACGTCGCCGCAGGCGCTCTCATTCCACGTGGTGTTGCGCAAAGCATACAGCATCGCGGCCTTCGCCGTCGTCGGGTTCACCGCCGACAGGGCGCTGGCGCCGAGCGGCCGGGCGGCGCTTCGGGCGGCCGCGCTGGTCGCCGCGTACTCCGCCGCGATCGAGATCGTACAGGGCGTCCGCGGATCCGGCGAGGGGTTCGTCTGGAACACCATCGACGTGATCTGCGGGGCGGCGGGCGGCTGGCTCGGCGTGGTCGCCGGTCGCATCAGCCGCTCTCGCCGGCGCGCATAGACCTGAGGGGGATCCTTCGCTGCATGCTCACGTCACGAATCCTTTCGTGGTACCGCGGGGGGAGCCGGTCCGTCGGCTAGGCTAGGGGCAGGGAGGCGGCCCTACGACCGTTCCCGTTCCGGGGATCGGCGTACCGCCGATGATCGTGTTCGTCGTGCTGCCGGGGTTGACCACGAAGGGCAAGAGCGCGGCGAGCGGGAGCAGGCTGAAGCCGTGGTGGACCGGCGCCGGGATCGGGATCGGCGGCGCGGCGGCGGCGACGACCGGAGGCGGGGGAACCGCCGCGACCTGCTGGCAGTCGGGATAGGCGCTGCCGACCATCCCTGGGCCGCAGGGCTGCGGTGCCGTGACCGCGGCGACGTGCGGGACCGGGAAGTTGCGGACGGCCGCGACGTGCGGGACGGTCCGGCGGATCACCGAGAGATTGCCGCACTTCGCCGGGAGGAACAGCGCGATGATCTTGTCGCCCGAGTGCAGGTCGACTTCGACGCCCTTCTGGTTGGCCGGGATGATCACGTCGTGGAGGACGTGCACCTGACCGCCGGAGGCCCAGGTCATCGCGTCGAGGTGACGCGGGACCGTGACCCAGTTCGGACGGCCGACGTCGAGCGCGAGCCTGAACTGCTCGTACTGCTCGTTGGTGAGCCCGAGGCCGGCGCCGGCGCGGCGCATCAGCGCCTCGTTATGGCGGAAGTTGGACTGAAGCTCGGCGGCGTTCGTCGAGGTTCCCATGAGAGGCGCGCGTCCAAGCGTCGCGATCTCGATCGGCTGGGCCATCGCCGGCAGTCCCATCGAAACGACGAGCGCTGCTGCTGCGAGCGGGCGGGTGATCCACATCGTGCTTCTCTCTCCTTGAGGTCTTGGACTCAGTGTTGCCCGGCACGGCATCGTTGACGACGTGGCCGCAGCCTCAATCGCGTGGGAAAAAGGTCCTAATCCTGGGAAGATGGAGCCGCGATGCGCGTCGTTCACCTCGTGCAGACGCTGGTCGCCGGCGGCGCCGAGACGATGGTTCGCACCCTCTGCCCCGGTCTCGTCGAGGCCGGCTTGGACGTGCGCGTGGTCTCGGTCTACCCCAGCGAGGTCGACGCCGAGCAGTGTGAACGCCTCCGCGCGCCCGTGCTCGAGATCGGCCGCGCCGGCCGCCGCGACGTCGGCTTCTTCGGGCGGCTGGTCCGAACGCTGCGCGAGCTTCGCCCCGACGTCGTCCACGGCCACGTCCATACCGGGCAGTACGCCGGGCGCGCGGCGGCGATCATCGCCGGGGTGCCTTCCATCGTCCTCACCGTCCACGGCGCCGAGCCGGGCGGCCCGGTGCGCTGGGCCGCCGACCGCGTCCTGCACGCGCGCACCGCGCGGTTCGTGGTCTTCAGCGAGTCGCAGCGCCGGGCGTACGCCGCCGCGCAGCGCGTCCCGCTCGACCGGATCGTCGTCATCCCGAACGGCGTCGTGCCGCCGGTTCTCGCGCGCGGCCGGGGGGAGCTGCGCGCCGAGCTCGGCATCCCGTCCGGCGCCTTCGTCTTCTACAGCGCGGCGCGGCTGGCGGCCGTGAAGAACCAGCGCGCCGCGATCGACGCGCTCGCCCTGGCGCGCGCCGGCGGGGGTGCGGACCTCAGGCTGGTCTTCGCGGGGACCGGACCGCTCGCCGATGAGCTTCGCGCCCACGCCGCGGCGTCGGGGCTCGGCGAGGCGGTCCGCTTCCTGGGCCACCGCGCCGACGCGCCGGAGCTGCTCCCGGCGATGGATGCCTTCATCTATCCCTCGCTCTCGGAGCGGATGCCGATGGCGCTCGGCGAGGCGATGCTCTCGGGCGTCGCGCCGGTCATCACCCCGTGGGACGGATACGCCGACGTCGTGAGCGACGGCGCGACCGCGCTCGTCGCCGCCGGCTTCGACGCGCCGAGCATCGCGGCGGCGATGCAACGGGCGGCCGGCGACCCGGCGGCGCTCACGGCGATCGGCGCCGCGGCGCGACGGCACGCCTTCGCCTCGTTCGACGTCGCGACGATGGTGCGGCGGCACGTGGAAGTCTATCGCGCGCTGGCGGCGGAGCGCGCGGCGTGAAGCTGGCCTACGTCACCGCGCTCTTTCCGTTCGCCTACTCCGAGCAGTTCTTCGAGGAAGAGGTGCGCTCGCTCTCACGCACGATCGAGGTGGTCGTGGTGCCGGCGCGCCCGCGCACCGCGGAGAGCGTCTACGCCGACGTCGGCGGCGCGCTCCGGCTGCCGGTGCTGAGCGCGCGAGTGCTCGGGCTCGCCGCGCGCGAAGCCGCGCGCGCCCCGCTGCGCGCGCTCGGCACGCTCGCGCACCTGCTCTTCGCGCGCGACGCCTCGCTGCGCTCGCGCCTGGTCAACCTCGTGCTCTTCCCGAAGGCGCTCGCCGTCGCGCGCGAGCTGCGCCGCGCCGGGGTCGACCATGTGCACGGCGCGTGGTTCACGACGCCGGCGACGATCGCTTGGGTGGTGTGGCGCATGACGGGGATCCCGTTCAGCTCGACCGCGCACCAGCACGACGTCTTCGCGCGGAACCTGGTCGAGACGAAGACGCGCGAAGGCCGGTTCGTGCGCGTCATCTCGGCGCGCAACGCCGATCACCTGCGCGATCAGCTTCCGGCCGGGCTGCGCGAGCGCGTCGTGGTCGGTCACCTCGGCGTCGCCCTCCCCGAAGCCGCGCCGGTCCCGGAGCCGCGCGCGGTGCCGAAGATCTTGTGTGCGGCCCGCATGTGCCTGTGGAAAGGGCACCGCTATCTGCTCGGCGCGCTGGCGCTGCTCCGCGACCGCGGGATCGCCTTCTCATGCGATCTCGCCGGCGACGGTGAGATACGAGCCGAGGTCGTTGCCGACGTCGCGCGGCTGAAGCTCGGCGACCGCGTTCGGATGCTCGGCAACGTGCCGCACGCGACGCTGGTCGCACAGGTGAACGCCGGCGCGTACGACCTCCTCGCGCTCGCCAGCACGGAGCGCACCTTCGGAGAGCACGAAGGGATCCCGGTCGCCGTGATGGAGGCGATGGCCGCCGCGCTCCCGGTCGTCGTCACCAGAACCGGCAGCTTGCCGGAGCTCGTCGAGCCGGAGTTCGGCGCGATCGTCGAACAGCAAGACCCCGAAGCGCTCGCCGCCGCGCTCGAGCCGCTGCTGCGCGACCGCGAGGCACGCATCGCGGCCGGGCGGCTCGGCCGCGAACGGATTCGCGCGGAGTTCGAGACCGGCGCCTCGGCGCGCGCGCTGCTCGGCTGGATCACCGCCGCCCGCTGAGCGCGGCGGCGCCCTAGTACATCGAGAGCGTGCCGTCGACGCGCGCCTTGCCGATCGAGCGCGCGAAGAGCCACAGCGAGAACGGCATCAGGATCGCGGAGGCGGCCAAGAGCCACAGCGCGTCGCCTTTCACCGCGGCGAGCGGAACGCCCGACGTCGCGGCGCGAAACCCGTTCAGCGCGTGCGTGATCGGCAGCATCCAGCCGATGATTTGCAGCCAGCCCGGCAGCAGCTTCAGCGGCAGGTAGACGCCGCCGAACAGCGTCGCCGTCGCGGTCGAGACGAACTCGACCGGGCCGGTCTTCTTGATGATCATCGCCAGCGCTGCGGCGAGGACGCCGAGCGGGGCGACCGACGTCACGGTGAGGACCAGGAACACGAGCCCGGTCACGACGTCGATGTGGTGAAGATCGAGCCCGAACAGGACCGCGATCGCCAGGAAGACCCCGGTCTGCAGCACGGTGTACGTCATCGACCACAGCGCGGAGGAGAGCACGAGCGTGTTGAGGCGGGTCGGCGTCGAGAGCACGATCTCGAGCGTCCCGGTAAGCTGCGCGTCGCGGATCGACTCGGCGAAGCTGTAGAGCGCCGCCGACTGAAACCGCACGAACGCGGTGTTCACCGCGATGTACTGGAAGTAGCTCGCCGCCGCACCGTTCGAGCTGAACGTGCTCGAGTTGGGGATCAGCCGCGAGATGTACCAGGCCGTCACGACCTGCACGATGATCCCGATCCACTCGAGCGCGAAGTTGCCCGGGTACGAGAGCGTGACCAGCGCGTCGCGCTTGAAGATCGCGGCGACGCGCGACCAGCCCGACGCCTGCGGGAGGCTAGCGGTGGTCGTCGTCACGGAGCGTTACCTTCTTGAAGACGTCGACCGGCTCGAGCTCGATCGGCCGGAAATCGCGGACGCCGGTCGCCCCCGCGGTCACCGCGCGCATCAGCGCGCCGAGCGAGCCGTCGCGCGGCTCCAGCTCGACGTGCAGATCGACGCTCCGCTCGCGTTTGACGATGCGCACGTCGCGCATCCCGGGGATCGTGCGCGTGCGGTTCAGCAGGTCGTCGTCGACCGCGTCGACCGTCACGCGGTAGCGCGCGACCGCGCCCAGCTCGAAGTCGAGCTCGCGCGGAGGGGCGAGCGCGACGATGCGCCCGCGGTTGACGACCGCGACGCGGTCGCACAGGTCCCAGGCCTCGTCGAGCAGGTTCGTGGCGAGCACGACGGTCTTTCCCGCGTCGTTCACGAGGTTGCGCCGTACGAGGGCGCGCAGCTCCTCGGCGTGGACCGGATCGACGGCGCGCGTCGGCTCGTCGAGGAACAGCACGGCGGGATCGGCGAGCAGCGCGCGCGCGACGGCGAGGCGGACGCGCATCCCCGAGGAGAATCCGCCGAACCTTCGGTCGAGCACGTCGCTCAGGTCGAGCATCTCGCTGCACTCCTCGATGCGCCGCGCCAGATGCTTTCCGCCGAGCCCCATGAGCGCGCCGAAGAACTCCATGTTCTGGCGCGCGGTGAGCCGGAAGTAGAAGCTGCGCTCGTCGCTGGTGCACAGGCCGATGCGGCGCTTCGCCCGCAGCGGCTCGAGCTCGAC
>DASWSC010000017.1:0-11213 GCA_036402855.1 Candidatus Elarobacter sp.
CGGCGTCGGTGCAACTGCTCGCCGCGGCGAGCATCGTCGGTAAGAACGTCCTGGCCGACTACGGCGTCGCGCGCGACCCCGCCTCGCAGACGCGCGCGACGCGCATCCTCGTGCTCGTCGTCGCGCCGCTCGCGCGAACGCCGCGGCGTTACTGAAGCACGG
The DNA here is from genome assembly GCA_036402855.1 of Candidatus Elarobacter sp. Classification (GTDB taxonomy): domain Bacteria; phylum Vulcanimicrobiota; class Vulcanimicrobiia; order Vulcanimicrobiales; family Vulcanimicrobiaceae; genus Vulcanimicrobium. The sequence goes on from DASWSC010000017.1 coordinate 163, forward strand.
CCGGGGAGCGGCGCGAGAGCGCGATGCGACCGGGTCCCGCGATCACGATCGCGAGCGCGATCCCGACCAGGAGGATGAAGAACTCGATCCCCTCGCCCTTCTGATTCCCCATGAAGTTCATGAAGAAGCCGTTCGGCAAGTGCACGAGCACCGCGGCGCAGGCCATGTCGATCGCGATCCCGAGCGCGGTGAGTCGCGTCAGGATGCCGAGCACCAGCAGTACCGGGCCGGCGAACTCGATCGCGATGATCGCGTAGACGAGGAGCGCCGGCAGCCCGAGGTGGCCCGAGATCCCCTCGACGGTCCCCGCGATCCCGGGACCGCCGAAGAGGCCGAGCGCCTTTTGCGCGCCGTGCGGCCACATGACGATCGCCGTCGTCAGCCGGAGGATGAAAAGGGAGAGGTCGGTGGCGCGCATACCGTCTAGTCTTTGTCCGGCTGCGCCGGCGTCCCGGCGAGGACTCCGAGCGCTCGCTCGTAGAGCGCGGCCTGCATCTCGCGATAGACCCGAGGGGCGATCGCGAAGCGCCGCTGCGCGAGCGCGTCGGCGCGTCGCGAGAGGTCGACGATGCGGCCGCCGCGCGCCGTGTCGGCGTCGGCTCGGCTCTGGTCGGTGCGCGCGAGGAGCGCGGCGATGCGGGCGCCTTCGGCGCTCGCCGTCTGCACCGGGACCGGGATCGCATCGTACGGTGCGCCGTCGCCGCCGGTCGCGGTGAAGAAGTCGCTCATGTCGGTCGCGAGCAGGTCGTTGAGCGCGAGCGTTCCGAGGCCGAGAATCTGTTCCGTCGTCTTGAGCACGCTGACCGTCGAGAGATGACGCATGCCGACATAGTGCCGCTTCACGAACGGGCCCGCGACGACGGCGTAGGTCCGGTACTCGTCGACGTGGTCGCGCGACGACTGCGCGTCGTCCGGCATGACGAAGAGCGCCGTCTGCTTCCACGACGGGAGGTGCGAAAGGTACTGCACGATCAGTCCCAGCGCACGGTCGCCGTCGGCGACCTCTTCCGGAACCGGCGGAATGTCGCGTCCGCTGCCGCCGTGATCGGCCGGCAGCCAGATGTACGTGTAGCGCGGCTGCCGGCCTTGCGCGACCATCGCGCCGTAGTCGCGGATGAACTCCTTCGCTCGGCGCTCGTCGCGGATCCGCAGGTTCCAGCCCGGGTAGTTCGGGTCGACGTGTCCTTCGAGGACCGCCGGCCCGGGGACGTCGAGCGAGTAGAGGCCGCCGAAGCCTTGCGTCGGGGCGTCGCGATCGGCGATCCCGGCGAACGCCGGATCATCGGCCTTCGGGTCGGGATTGTTGCCCTCGTCGTATCCGCTGACGCGAATCAGGTCGCCGTAGTCGCGGAACGGGATGCGCTTGTGCGCGAGCAGGTTGAAGACGTAGCCGAGGCGCGGGTAGTCCTCGGGGTCTTCGTTCTTGTTCACCAGCGGGTAGCGTCCGCTCTTGTCGTACAGCGTCCGCTCGGTATAGAGCGTCGCGATCGCGCCCGCGAAGAACTGGTGGCCGGCGTCGGACTCCTCCGCGTCGGCGAAGATGTTCCCCGCAACCCCGTACCGGCGCGCGAGCGCGTGGAGATTCGGCGTGACCGCTTCGCCGAACGACAGCAGCGACGGATCGCCGAGCGGCGGCCCGAGATCGCCCAGCATCGCGTCGAACGTCTTGTTCTCCTCGAGGATCACGACGACGTGCGTGATCCCCTTCGGGTATGCCGGTCGCGTCGTCACGACGCGGCGCGTGTTCGCCAGCGCGTTCATCGTCGCGGACGTGAGGCGCAGCGAGGGCAGCTCGATCTTCTGCAGCGTCGACCACACAGCGTTCGAGTCGGCGAAGATCTTCGGATCGCCGGTGAAACTGGAGTCGTGGCCGAATCCCTTGGTGTTGACGACGTAGAGCGTGCGGTCGTCGTTCGAGAGTGCGAGCGCCGTCGGATACCAGCCGGTCGGGATCAGGCCGAGCCGGTGCAGGTGCATCGGATCGCGCGCGTCGATCACCGCGACGGCGTCGAGGCCCGCGAGCGCGACGTACAGGCGTGAGCCGTCGTGCGAGAGCGCGAGCGCCGACGGCTGCGTCCCGTACGGTCCTTTGTCGAACAGCCGCAGCTCGGTCCCGCCGACGGCGCGCGGCGTTCCGGCGAGGGCGACCGTCGCGACGCGGTCGACGTTGGTCATCGCCACGTACGCGTAGGCGCCGTCGCGCGTCGTCACGACCGCGGTCGGATGCGCGCCCCCGACGGTGCGCAGGCCGTCCGGGGTCTGGTCCATCGGCAGCGCCGCGCTCGGGAACGGCGCGGCCGCACCGGCGACCGCGGCGAGATCGCCGTTCGGCGCCAGCGGCAGAAACGACAGCGACGAGGCGCGCTGCAAATCGGCCGCCAGCGTGCGGAACGGCGGCGCCGGCGCGGGCTGCGGCAGCTTGGCGTAGCGCATCAGCCCTTCGTTGCTGACGACGAGCCGGTCGCCGGCGAGCGCGGCGCCGAAGGGGAAGAACCCGACCGGCTGCGGCGGCCCGCTCAGCGTGCGCGTCGCGGTGTCGATCGCGCTCACCGTCCCCGCGGCTTCGTTCACGACATACGCCCGGCGGCCGTCGTGCGAGAGCACGATCGTCCCCGGATAGCTGTGACCTTGGTCGGCGAACGCGGGATCCATCGGGAGCGGCGTCGCGATCAGATGCGTCTGATCGGCGGTGAGGCGGCCGTTCGCGTCGAGGGTGAACGCGTAGACGGCGTTCGACGGCCCGCCCGACGCGAGGACGAGCGTGCCCCCAGGGAGCGCCGGATCGGCGAGCGCGACGACGCCGACCCAGAACTTCTCCTGCGCGTTCCGATAGTAGTCGACGACGCGCATCGTCGCGACCTCGACGACGGCGAGCGAGAACCCGCCGGTCGCGCCGGAGTCGACCATCGATCGCACGGGACCTTCGCGCTCGTCGTCGTTGGAGACGATCGCGTAGCGCCCGTCGGGCGTGAGCGCCAGGCCGAGCGCGTTCATCCCCGTGACGGCGCTCTGCCCGAGCGGGGTCACGATCCGGCCCGACGGCAGAACCGCGTCGTACACCGCGCCGCGCAGGTGCCCCGCCGGGAGATTTCCGGCCGGCGCACCGTAGGCGACGGGGGCGCGCGCCGGGGGACGCGGCGCCGGGTGCGCGGGGGGCGCGGCGCGCGCCGTGAGCGGCTCTGCGAGGGCGGCGAAGGCGAGTGCGGCGAGGAGCGCGCCCGGGAGTTTCACCGCGGCGGCTTCCGCCTCACGGTTCCGCGTCCCGCCCGCACGGGGCCGCTAGGCGAGCGGGTTGAGCGCGCGGCCGAGGCGCCGTGCCGCCTCGAGCAGCTCGGCGTCGCCGTGATCGCCGAAGGAGAGGCGCAGCGCGGGCGGCCCGCTGCGCGTCGGATAGAATGGATCGGCCGGCATGACGAGGACGCCCTCGCGCGCGCACGCCTCGAAGGCGGCGTGCGTCGAAAGGCGCGGCGGCAGGCGCAGCCACACGTTCGTTCCGGCCTGCGGCGGGCGCACGTCGGCCCACGGCAGCGCCGTCGCGAGCGCGTCGACGAACCGGTCGCGCCGGCCGCGGTACAGGGCGCGCGCCGACTTGAGGTGACGCGCGTAGGCCGGCGCCCGCAGAAAACGCCACAGCGCGCGCTGCGTGAGCGTCGAGGTGAACGAGTCGGTTCGGACCTTCGCGGCCTCGATCGAGTCACGCATCGCGCCGCGCACGCGCAAGTACCCGATCCGCAGCGCCGGGAAGATCGACTTCGAGAGCGACTCCATCATCACGACGCGGCCCTCCGCATCGTACGCGGCGAGCGGCGGCGGCGCGGGACCGTCGTACGCGAAGGTCCAGCCGGTCTGGTCTTCGAGGACGACCACGTCGTAGCGCCGCGCCAGCTCGACGATCGTCTTTCCGCGGCGTGCGGGGAGGACGGTTCCGGTCGGGTTCTCGGCGATGGGGCAGATCGCGAACAGCCGCGGGCGGTACTCGGCGAACACGCGCTCGACGTCGTCGATCCGCACGCCGTCGGCGTCGCTGCGCACCTCGACGTAGCTCGCCCCGCGCGCGTCGAAGACGCCGAGCGTCCCCGGATAGGTCGGCGACTCCGAGGCGACGACCGCGCGGTCGGCGAGCAGCACCGACGCGATCAGATCGGCCGCCTGCTGCGCGCCGGACGTGATGATGATCTCGCCGGCGCTCGCTTCGCAGCCGCGCCCGCGCAGCGAGTCGGCGAGCGTCTCGCACAGTTCCGGATCGCCGGTGTTCGCGCGGTACTGCATCACCTCGGGCGGGTCGTCGGCGAACGTGCGCTGCATCGCACGGCCGAACTCCGCCATCGGGAACGTCTCGGGCGCCGGGTTCGCGCGCGCCAGCGAGATGACGCCGTCCGCGGTCGCCTGCGCGAGCCGGTCCATCACGCCCTCCATGCGCTCGCCGCGCGAGAGGAGCGACGGTTCCCAGGTGCGCGCGAACGGCGTCTCCTCGGCCGCGCGCTGCGGTGCGACGAAGGTACCCCGCCCGGCTCGCGAGACGACGCGCCCGCGCGCCGCCAGCATCTCGTACGCCTGCGAGACCGTCACCAGCGCGACGCCGAGCTCCGCCGCGAGCGCGCGGATCGGCCGCAGCCGCGCCTCGGGCGCCAGCGCGCCCGACTCGATCGAGGTCGTGAGCGCGTCGGCGATCTGGACGTACAGCGGCCGCGGGTCGCGCGGATCGAGGCGAATCGGCTCCACGATGGGCAGCGCCGTCAACGCGGCGCCGGCTCAGCGCTCGTCGAGACGGTAGCCGATGCCGCGCACGCTGGAGATGGCGAGCGTGGCGTTCACTTCGTTGAGCTTCTTCCGCAGCGCCGCGACGTGCACGTCGACGACGCGCGTCGGCACGCCGGAGACGTCGTTCCAGACGCGTTCGAGGATCTGCGCGCGGGTGAGCAGCTTGCCGACGTTCTCGGCGAGATACCACAGCAGCCGGAACTCGAGCGCGGTGAGCGTCACGCTCTTGCCGTTGTTCTCCAGCGTGTGGAAGTCGCGGACGAGCGTCGCGCCGCCGACCTGCAGCCGGCCTTCCTGATCGGTCTTGCGCGACCGCTCGCGCCGCCGCAGAAACGACTGCACCCGCGCGACCAGCTCGTTCCCGGAGAACGGCTTGCGGATGTAGTCGTCCGCTCCGAGCCCGAGCCCTTTGAGGACGTCGTTCTCGCTGGAGTGCGCGCTGACCATCAGGATGAACGCGTCGGACGAGTTCGCCAGCGACGTGCAGACGTCGAGCCCCGAGATGTCGGGCAGCTCGACGTCGAGCAGCACGATCGCCGGCTTGAACACCGGCTCCGCCTCGAGCCCGGCCGATCCGGTGTTGGCGATGCGAACCTCGTAGCCGTTGCGCTCGAGGATCATCTTCTCGAACGTCGCGACGTCGGCGTCGTCCTCGATGATGAGGATTCTCTCCACTACCGCGCTCCCACGGGGACGGTCGCCGACTCGTCGTCGGGGAGCAGCAGCTCGCGCCGTGCCACCCCCTCGTCGATCGCCGCCTGCCGCACCGCCTGCGCGACCGCGTCGACGACGCGCGTGTCGAAGACGCTCGGGATGATGTACTCGGCGCTTCGCTCCTCGCCGACGATCGAGGCGATCGCCCTGGCGGCGGCGAGCTTCATCCCTTCGGTGATCTTGCGCGCGCGGCAGTCGAGCGCGCCGCGGAAGATCCCGGGGAACGAGAGCAGGTTGTTGATCTGGTTCGGGAAGTCGCTGCGGCCGGTGCCGATCACCGCGGCGTACGGCGCCGCTTGATCGGGCATCACCTCCGGCGTCGGGTTCGCCATCGCGAAGACGATCGGGTCGCGTGCCATCGTTCCGATCCACTCGGGCTGCAGAATCCCCGGCGCGCTGACGCCGATGAAGACGTCGGCGCCCTTGAGCACCTCTTGCAGCGATCCGCGCCGGTTCTGCCGGTTCGTGTGCTCGGCGAGCCAGGTCCAGTGCGAGTTCGCATACCGCTGGTCGCGGCTCAGCGCGCCGTCACGGTCGACCGCGATCACGTCGCGCACGCCGGCGGCGAGCAGCATCTTGATCGTCGCGGTCCCGGCGGCGCCGCTGCCGGTCAGCACGATCGTGAGCTCGTCCATCTTCTTTCCGACGACGGCGGCGGCGTTCATCAGCGCGGCCAGGATGACGACCGCGGTCCCGTGCTGGTCGTCGTGCATCACCGGGATGTCGAGCTCCTCGACCAGCCGCCGCTCGACCTCGAAGCAGCGCGGCGCGCTGATGTCCTCGAGGTTGATCCCGCCGAAGATCGGCGCGATCCGCTTCGCGGTCTCGACGATCTCGTCGACGTCCTTCGTGTCGAGGCAGATCGGAAACGCGTCGATGTCGGCGAACTGCTTGAAGAGCATGCACTTGCCCTCCATCACCGGCGCCGCGCCGAACGGCCCGATGTCGCCGAGCCCGAGGACCGCGGTGCCGTCGGTCAGCACGCAGACGGTGTTGCGCTTGATGGTGAGCGCGTACGCCTTGGTGGGGTCCTTCGCGATCGCGCTCGAGACGCGCGCGACGCCGGGCGTGTAGACCGTCGAAAGATCCTGGCGGGTCTTCACCGGGCGCGTGATCCCGGTGCGGATCTTGCCGCCGAGGTGGGCCAAGAAGGTCGAGTCCGAGACGTTCAGGATACGGACGCCCTCGAGTCCCTCGATGGCGGCGCGGACTTGGTCCCCGATCAGCTCGCTCGGGACGGTGACCGTGACGTCGCGGACGATCGTCGTCTTGCCGACCGTGCGAGTGTCCACCGCGCCGACCATCCCGCCTGCGTCGCCGATCGCCGAGGCGAGCGTGCCGAACGATCCCGAGGTGTTCGGGGTCTCCAGCCGCATCACGAGCTGGGTGCCGATCGAGGGTGCGCTGGCCATTGGCTCCCCGTACGGTATCCTCCGCCGCGTGTCCTCGCCCCAGCCGCTCGCCGTCCTTCCCCGGCGTTCCGTCCCGGCGGCTGTTGCTGGACGAATCCCAGGTTGTCCATGCATGCTGCGGGTATGACGCCCGTCACCGCTGCGGCTGTGGGCGCGCTCGGCGCGCTCGCGATCGTGGCAGCAGCGACCGGCGGTGCTTTGCGCCGCCGGCGCGAGACGCTGGAAGCCTCGGGCGCCGCGGCGCTCGCCATGCTGGCGACGATTCTGGGCGGCGACGAGGGCGTGCTGCTCGGCGTCGCGCTGGTGCTGGCCGGCGCCGCCGTCGCGCGCTACGCGCAGGCGGTCGTCTCGGCGACCCGCGACGCGCCGGCCCGGCTGTTCGCGGCGCTCGAGCGCGAGAACGAAGCGAAGGGCCGGTTTCTGCCGCGGACGCTGGTCGACCGGCTCGGCCGGACCCTGGCCGACGTCGCGATCGGCGACCGCGCCACCGAACCGATGACCGTCCTGTTCGCCGACATCCGCGACTCGACGGCGCTCACCGAAGAGCTCACGTCGGAGAACGCCTTTGTCCTTATCGCGGACTTCTTCGCGCGCTCGGCGCGCGTCGTGCGCGCCCACCGCGGGAGCGTCGACAAGTACCTCGGCGACGGCTACATGGCGCTCTTCCCCCGCCGCGTCGAGGACGCGCTCGACGCGGCGCTCGCGCTGCAGAACGCGGTGCGCGAGCTGAACCGGGAGAAGATCGGTCCTCCGATCGAGATCGGCGTCGGCATCCATACCGGGCCCGTCACGTTCGGCACCGTCGGCGACGCGCGCCACCTCGACACGACGGTCGTCTCCGACACGGTGAACACGGCGAAGCGCGTCGAGGGCCTCTCGAAGCGCCTGCGCGTCCCGGTCGTCGCGACCGAGGACGTGATGCACCAAGTGCGCGACGCGACGCGCTACATCGTGCGCCCGCTCGGCGCGCAGGCGGTCCGCGGCAAGCGCGATCCGCTCGACGTCATGGCCGTCGAACCCGCAGCCGACGTGCGCCGCATCGATACGGGCCCGCCGTCACGCTCGGTGCCCGGACCTACAGCGTAACGACGAAGGCCACCAGGTCGTCGACGTCCTTCTCGGAGATGACCGAGGGGTACAGCTTCGCCATCGGCGGCTGAGGATTCATGATCTGCGCGCGGATCTGATCCGGCGTCTTGCGCTTCAGTTCGGCTTTGAGCGAGGGGCCGACCGCGCCTTCGGCCGATGGGCCGTGACAGAGCGCGCAATGCTCCGCGAAGAGCTGCTTGCCGTGCTTCGCATCGCCCGGGCGCTCGTCGCCGGCGAGCGCGGCGTGACCCGCGAGGAAGAGCGCGGCGCCGAACACGGCGGCGAGAGGGGCGATGCGCATCGAGAGTCCTTTCCGAAGCGGCTAGAGCTGCACGCGCTGCTCGACGATGAGCTGCGGTCCGTGATAGGCGGGTGAGACGAAGGCGCCCGCGCCGATGCGCGTCGCCATCCCGTCGACGGAGTAGAGGCGGTACTGGATCGCGTAGCCGAGGTGCGCGCTCGGGCTCCACTGCAGCGACCCGAAGACGACGCGCTCGGTGAGGTCGACGTTGCGGCCGGCGGCGTCGAATGCTCCGCCGATCGCGTTCCGCCCGGCGCCCGCCGTTCCGACCAGGTGCGTGCCGAGCCGCCGCGAGAGCGTGAGCGTCGCGACGAGATCGTCGAGCGCGACCGCATCCTCGGGATGCCCGGCCGAACCGCGCCGCGCCAGCGTGATGTCGGTAAGGTCGAGCTGAAGACGCGCGAAGCGCGGCTGCGCGGCGAGCGCGAGCGCGAAGTGCCGTTCGTCGCCGAGCGTGCCGCGCGCATCGAGCTGCGGAAGGTAGAACCCTTCGACGAAGCCTTGCCGGTACGCCGTCGTCGCGTCGTACGGTTGGATCTGGTGCAGCACGCCGTACGCGAGACGAGCTTCGATGCGGCCGGCCGTGAAGCGCGTCGAGAGCCGCGTGCCTTGACGGTTCGGCCCCATCGTCGAGTCGTCGACGAGCTGATAGTTACCCTTGAGCCACGTACCGGGCCACGAGTACGCCGGGCTCCAGACGTTCTCGACGATCCCGTACGGCAAGATCATCGGCGCGTACGTCGCGTCCATGCGCAGTGCCTCGAGCGCGACCTCGAAGGAGCCGGCGGTTCGGCGGAGCCGCGCCGCCGAGAAGCGCCCCGGCGTGCAGCCGGCCTGCGGGCGCGCGACGTCCTGCGCGGCGTAGCAGGACCACCCGAGCCGCGCCTGCGCGTCGAGGTGCGCGCCGAGCGGCGCCTCCGCGCGAATCCCGCCGATCGTCATGCGCTGCCCGCCGAGCGTCGAGGTCGGCAGCGGTCCCTGATCGCTCGGCATCGTCGCCGGATTCGAACCGAACAGCACCGTCGTGCCGACCGGCGCGCCGCCGGTCGCGACGCGTGCGAGCTGTGCGGCGAGGGTGACGCCGCCCGATCGCTCCGCGAGCACCGACGCGCTGAGGATCCGCGCGTGCGTCCCCGGCGGTTCGGGGAGCTCGGCGTCGGTGAGCTCGATGCCGAGGCCGTCACGAGGACGCGCGACCAGATCGACGCCGTACAGCGGCAGCGGCGCGCGCAGTCCGCGGAACGCCGGAAGAATCTCGGGACCGTCGCCGATCCCCTCGGGGAGCGGCTCGGTGAACGCGATCGGCGTGTTCGTCTGCGCCGGCTGGTTCACCACGAACGGCTCGCTCTGGGCGAGATCGAACCACCCCGCCTGCGCGCGCAGCGCACCGTCGAAGCGCGAGAGCGAGACGCCCAGAATCGCGAATCCGGTGCCGGCGAGCGCGTCTTCACCGTTGGCGCACGGAAAGGCGACCGGCGCGGGGCGCTTTCCGAGATGCGGGTTCAGCGTCGGCAGCGTCTGATCGCCCCAGTAGGCCGCGACGTTCGCGTTGCCGCTGATCGAGCCGAAGCCCAGCCGCGCGGAGAGATCGTACTGTCGCGAGAGCGCGTACGAGGGCGTCACGACGACGCTGTGGTTCACGCCGTAGCCCGTGACGTTCGGTGAGGAGCTCCACAAGTCGTACGGCGTTCCGGGCGCGATCGGTTGCCCGCCGGAGAACGCACCCGCTTCGGGCGGCGCCGTCCCAGGGCCGGCGAACTGCTGGTTCACGTACGAGGCGGTGCTGCTCAACGCGAAGCGGATGCGATGCGGAGCCGGCGTCGCGGACGGCGACGGAGCCGGCGCGGGAGACGCTTGGGGCGCCTCGCCCGCGCGCGCCGCCGGCGGAGAGAGCACGCAGAAGGCGGCCGCGGCGAGCGCGACGGCGCAGGCGCCGGATCGCATCACGGCGCGGGAAGCGCTTGGAACGACGGCGTGAAGTCGTACGCGCCCGCCGTCGCGTGCTGCGGCGCCTCGTCGACGACGAACGTCGCAACCAACCCCGCCAGCTCGTTCGACCGGTCGCGCAGCATCGCGGCGCTCGCGTCGAGCTGCTTGATCTGCGCGGCGAACTCCACGGCGGACGTGGAAACTTGATCGGTCGCTTCGGACTGGCGCTGCGCCATCCCCGAGAGGATGTGCACGCTCTCGGAGATCGTGCGCGTCGTCGCGTCGAGCTGGCGCGCCGCGGTCGCGTTCTCGTCGACGACCGCCGACACCGCGCCGACGTTCGAGGCGAGGCGGTCGCTCGCACCGCGCATCGCTTCGCTGCGGCGCGCGACTTCGTCGGCGATCCCGGTCGTCTGGCCGATCGCCGCGCTCACGAGCGCGAACGCGTCGCGCACCCGCTCCGACAGGCTCAACCCGCTCTCGAGCGCGGTCGCCGAGGAGCGCATCGCGTCGTTCGCTTCGATCGCCTGGCGCCGGATCGACGAGAGGATCTCGGAGATCTCGCGCGTCGCCGAGCTGGAGCGCTCGGCCAGCTTGCGGACTTCGTCGGCGACCACCGCGAACCCCCGTCCCTGTTCACCGGCTCGAGCCGCTTCAATAGCGGCGTTCAACGCCAGGAGATTCGTTTGATCGGCAATGTCTTCGATGACCCGGACAATTTCGCCGATTTGATCGGACGACTTGCCGAGTTCCGCGATTATCGTGGCCGAGTTGGACACCGCCTCTGACAAGTGCCGCATGCCTGAAATGGTGTCGGAGACCACCGAGCCGCCGTTCTTGGCGGT
>DASWSC010000018.1:0-7569 GCA_036402855.1 Candidatus Elarobacter sp.
CTTTCTCCGCCGTCTCGCCGAGCGAGATCGGAGCGTACATCGCGGCGAGGCGCGGGTTGACCATACGGTTCCCGAGCGTCGTGTCGTGGATGTCGGGCGCGCGGTCGTACGCCTTCTCCGACTTCAGGATCACGAACGGCGCGCGGGTCATCGACTCGGCGCCGCCCGCGATCGCGACGTCGATCACGTCCGCCTTGATCGCATGGAACGCCGAGTTCAGTGCCTGCAGCCCGCTGCCGCACAGGCGGTTCAGCGTCGTCCCCGGCACGCTGACCGGCAGCCCGGCGAGCAGCGTCGCCATCCGGCCGACGTTGCGGCAGTCCTCGCCGGCCTGGTTCGCGGCACCCCAGAAGAGGTCGTCGATCGTCTCCGGGTCGACGCCGGTGCGGTCGACGAGCGCGCGGATCGCGCGAGCGCTCAGGTCGTCGGGACGAACCGGTGCGAGGGCGCCGCCGTACCGCCCCATGGGGGTGCGGAGCGCGTCGATGATGACTGCTTCGGCCATATCAGCCGAGACACGCGGGGAGGCGGAATCGCGGCGCTAGCCGTGGCCCACTTTGGCGTCGAGCGGCTCCCGACGAGCCCGGCCCAGCACGTGCGCCGCGAGCTGCCAGGCTTCGGTCGTGCGCTTACAGGGGCAGTACCGCTTGAAGCGAGCCGTCTCGGCGAAGGCGCCCAGAAACGCGGCACACCCATGCTGATCGTGGAGTGTACGGTCGTGCCCGCAGACGCAGGAACCTTCCGCCCGTTCGATCATCGGACAACCATCGTAGCGCGCTGCAGTACCCCCGTCTGCGCGCTACCGCGCGAAAAACCGCCGAGATTGGGCGCTCTCGGGGCTGTCGCCCGAGAAGCGGCCAAGCGACCGCGGCGCGAACGGGGACCGCATGGAGACCATGCGCGTCCGCTGCTGCATCGCCGGTGGCGGGCCGGCCGGAATGATGCTCGGGTACCTCCTCGCGCGGGCCGGCGTCGACGTCGTGGTCCTCGAGAAGCATCCCGACTTCTTGCGTGACTTCCGCGGCGACACCGTCCATCCGTCGACGCTCGAAGTGATGTTCGAGCTGGGCTTGCTCGACGAGTTCCTCCGCCGCCCGCACACCGAGATTCGACGTTTCTCCGGCCGCATCAACGGCACGATGGTCGAGATCGCCGATCTCTCGCACGTGCCGACGAGGTGCAAGTTCATCGCGCTCATGCCGCAGTGGGACTTCTTGAACTTCCTCGCCGAGCACGGGGCGCGCTATCCCACCTTCCGGCTGCTGATGCGCGCCGAAGCGGACGATCTCATCGTCGAGGACGGACGCGTCGCCGGGGTCCGCGCGACGACGGCCGATGGACCGCTCGAGATTCGCGCCGATCTCGTCGTCGGCGCCGACGGACGGCATTCGACGATGCGAGCCCGCGCCGGCTTCACCGTGCGCGATTTCGGCGCGCCGATCGACGTGCTGTGGATGCGGCTGACGAAACAGCCGGACGATCCACTCAGCGTGCTCGGCTCGTTCGACCGCGGCCGGCTCTTCGTCACGCTCGACCGCGGCGACTACTGGCAGTGCGCGATGGTGATCCCGAAGGGCGGGCTCGACGCGCTGCGCGCGCGCGGCCTGCCGGCGCTCCAAGCGGAGATCGCGGCGATCGCGCCGTTCGACGGCGATCGCGCGAACGAGCTGCGGAGCTGGGACGACGTCAAGCTGCTGACCGTCGTCGTCGACCGGCTCGATCGGTGGTACCGGCCCGGACTGCTCTGCATCGGCGACGCGGCGCACGCGATGTCTCCGATGGGCGGCGTCGGAATCAATATCGCGATTCAGGACGCGGTCGCCGCCGCGAACATCCTGGCGGAGCCGCTGCGCACCGGCCGTGCCGGCGAGCGCGACCTCGCCGCCGTGCAGCGGCGGCGGATGTTCCCCGTCCGGATCACGCAGAGCGCTCAGGTATTCGTCGCGGATCGCGTCTTCGGGAAGATCGGCGCCGGCGCGCCGGCCGCGACGAAGCGTCCGCCGCTGCCGTTCCCGCTCAAGCTGCTGCAGTGGTTCCCGTACCTGCGCCGCCTCCCCGCGCGCTTTCTCGCGGTCGGCGTGCGCCCGGAGCACGTTCGCACCCCGGAGCTCGCTACGCCGCGATCCGCCTGACCGGCTCGATCCCAAGATCGACCGCGAGCGCGTCGAGGTCGTCGATCACCGGGGCGATGAGCGGGATTCCGTCGCGCCGGAACGCGATCTCGTTCTCGTGCTCCACCTCGCCGGCGACGTAGACGCGCGTCGCACCGGGCGCCGGCGCGCTCTGCTTGAACGTCCGCAGCTCGCGGTCCATCTCGTGCTTGAACTCGGTGACGTCGCGCAGCGTGTCGATGCGGATCGCGCCGAAGAAGTGCGAGGTGATCCCGGACGGCGCGTCGGGCCGCTCCTGAATCGTCAGCGACGCCCCGAACCACCCGGCGGCCAGCACGCCGGTGAGGATCTCCGAGAGCGCGCCGAGGCCGTACCCCTTGTGGCCGCCGTTCTCGGTGCCGAATCCGCCGAGCGGGAGCAGCGCGCCGGTGTGCCGCGCGGTCGGATCGGTCGTCGGCTTGCCGTGCGCGTCGACCGCCCAGCCCGGTTTGAGCGGGAGCGCCTTGCGTTCGTAGACCTCGAGCTTTCCGTACGTCACCGTCGTGGTGGCGAAGTCGAGCACGAAGGCCGGTTCCCGGTTCGCCGGGATCGCGAACGCGAACGGGTTCGTCCCCTGCATCTTGGTCGCGCCGAACGTCGGGACCGCGAGGTGCGCCGAGTCGGTCGTGCAGATCCCGATCATGTCGTGCTCGAGCGCCATCATCGCGTAGTAGCCGGCGATACCGTAGTGGTTGGAGTTCCGCACCGCCGCGAACGCGATCCCGCTCTCGCGCGCCTTCTCGATCGTCCGCGACATCGCGAAGTGCGAGGCCGGGTGTCCGAGCCCGTTTCCCGCGTCGATCAGGAGCGACGTCTGGCGCTCGCGCACCACCTCGTAGCGCGGCCGCGCCGCGATGCGGCCGTTGCGGATGCGGTCGACGTAGAACCAGCGCAGCCGCGCGACGCCGTGCGACTCGATCCCGCGCCGGTCGGCGGCGACCAGCACGTCGCCCGCGATCCGCGCTTGCTCCTCGTCGACGCCCACGCTGAGCAGCGCACGCGCGACGAACGCACGCAGGTCCTCTTCGCGAACGCGAACCGTCTCAGCCAACGGTGAACCTCTCCAGCTTCTCGATCCCGATGCGGTCGGCCATCGCGTCGATCGTCTCCCAGACCTTGGGATCGATCGGGACGCCTTCGCGCCGATAGCGCTCGGTGTTCTCGCGCTCCGGTTCCCCGGGCGTGATGACGCGCTCGGCGCCCGGCGCAGGCGCGCTCGCTTCGAAGCCGAGCAGCTCGCGCGCGAGATCGCGCCGGAAGCCGTCGCCGTCGCGCAGCGCGTCGATGCGGAACGCACCGAAGAAATGACCGACCGTTCCGCCGTGCAAGCCGCGCTCGTCGAGCCGCAGCTCCGTGCCGAACATTCCGCCCGAGAGCACGCCGCAGAGAATCTCCACGAGCGCGCCTAGGCCGTAGCCTTTATGGCCGCCGTTCTCGGTGCCGATCCCACCGAGCGGGAGCAGCGCGCCCGCCGTCATCGCGGTCGTCGGATCGAGCGTCTCGCGGCCGTCGCGGTCGACCGCCCAGCCGTACTTGAGCGGCTTGCCCTTTCGCTCGCTGACCTCGAGCCGGCCGAACGTCACGCCGGTCGTCGCCATGTCGAGGACGTACGGCGGATGCGCCTCCGCGGGGATGGCGACCGCGATCGGGTTCGTGCCCTGCGTCTTCTGCCGCCCGAACGTCGGGACGGCGAGGTGCGTGGAGTTGGTCATCGACAGCCCGATCATCCCGTGATCGAGCGCCAGCATCGCGTAGTACGCCGCGATCCCGTAGTGGTTCGAGTTGCGGACCGTCGCGAACGCGATCCCGCTGTCGCGCGCCTTCTCGATCGCGCGGCGCATCGCGTAGATCCCGGCCGGGTGGCCCAGCCCGTTCCCCGCGTCGAGCGCGAACTGCGTCGGCCGGTCGCACAGCGTCGCGTAGGTCGGGCGTGCGTTGACGACGCCCGCCTCGATGCGGCGGACGTAGAATGTCTCCAGCCGCGCGATCCCGTGCGACTCCACGCCGCGCAGGTCGGCCGCACCGAGCACGGCGGCGACGTCGGCCGCGTCGTCGGCATCGACGCCGACCGCGCGCAGCGCGCGGACGATGAAGTCGTGCTCGGCGGCCTCGTGCGTGCGAATCGGGGACGGCGCTTCTCCGATCATGCGGCCCTCACAGGTGCAGCAGCCGTTCGGCGACGGCGCCGAGCAGCCGGTCCGCGGCGTACTCGTCGTAGTGCGCGCGGTCGTAGCACAGCGCGAGCCAGCAGCGGCCCTCGGCGATCGCCCCCGGCGCGAGGATCGCCGGCTCGCCCGGCGCGATCAGCGGAAACGCGAGCAGCGTCCCGGTCGCGCCGACGTTCGTGACGGTCGCCACCGCGCCGCCGACGTCGGTCGGCTTCAGCGCGTTGGTGCGCGCGCGCTCGGCGAGCTCGCCGATCCGCACCGAGATGTCGTGCGGTGAGGCGTCCCGCGCGTCGGGAACGACCGGGACGACGAGGCCGCCGGGGATCTCGACCGCGACGCCGATGCGGTCGGCTTCGAGCGCCTGCGCGAACGCCTTGACGAAGTACGCCGTCCACGACGCGCCGCGGCGCTCGATGCCGCTGAGATCGACGAGCCGCGCGCACGAGCCCTGCGCGATCGTCGCGCGCGCCTCGGTCATTCGCTCGGCGATGCGGCGGCGCATCGCCGTCAGCCCGCCGTTCGAGGATGCGGCCGGTGCGATCGGGCGCGAGACCGCGGTGTGCTCACCGGGCGGGCTCGCGTGCGGCGACGACGCGACCGGCGGCGCCGTGACGACGCCGGCCTCGCCGGCGAAACGCGCCAGAACCTGGCCCACGTCGGCGCGCTCGCCCTCGGCGACGAGGATCTCCGCGAGGACGCCGTCGTGCGGTGACTCGACGTCGGTGTTGACCTTGTCCGTCTCGACCGCGAACAGCGGCTCGCCGCGCTTCACGCGGTCGCCCGGCCGCTTGTACCACGCCGACACGGTGCCGTCGACCAGCGTATCGGCGAGCTTCGGAAACTCAACGTTCATAGCGCCCCCGCCCCCGTCCCGTCATGCTGAGCTTGTCGAAGCATGAGCGCCGGATTCGCACGAAGGGCACGACGCTCTCTCACCCTTCGACAAGCTCAGGGTGACACTGTGGGGGCTCATGCCGTTGCTGTCGCGGCTCGGCGGCGGCTTTGAAGGCGGCGAGGAAGCGGCCGACGTCGGAGCCGTCGACGGCGCGGTGATCGACGCTGCAGGCGACGTAGGCGCGGCCGTCGCGAACGGCGCCGATGCGGAGGGCGGCGGTTTGGCCGGGGCGCACGAACGGGATCGCCAGGTCGCTGCCGTCGGGACCGTAGTCGACCAGCGTGATCGTGCCGCGTCCGCTCGCGGGCGCGGCGGGGCCGAGATCGAGGTCGACGACGACGTCGTCGTGCTCGACGATCCCGCTCCACGCGAACGTCGCGTTGCAGCGCGGGATCGCGCGCGCCGCATCGACCAGGGCGCCGATCGCGAGCCGCGTGTGCTCGTCGGGGAGCGCCACCTGGACGACGCTGGACGCCTGGGGGAACGTCGCATCGTACGCCGGCCCGACCGCGGTCGCGCGGGTGCGCTCGCGCGCGACGAGCCGCACGATCGCCTCACGAATCGTCGCGCGGTTCGGCAGCACCGCGTCCTCGAGGTTGTCGTCGACGGGGATCCCCGGGATGTCGGGCATCGCGACGCGCACCGGCGGAACGTCGAGGACGTCCGCTTCGGCCGCGAGCGCGCACAGCTCGGCGCCGAGCCCCATCGTGATCGTGTCTTCGTGGACGACGCACAGCCGGCGCGTCTTCGCGACGGAGGCGAGAATCGTCGCGCGGTCGAGCGGCGCGATCGTGCGCAGATCGATCACCTCGGCATCGATCCCTTCGCTCGCGAGCGTCTCGGCCGCCGCGAGCGACTCGTGCAGCATCATCCCCCACGCGATCACCGTCACGTCGGCGCCCGGGCGCACGACGGCGGCCTGTCCGATCGGCACGACGGCGTCGCCTTCCGGCACATGACCGCGGATCGCGCGGTACGTCCGCTTGTGCTCGAGCACCAGCACCGGATCGGGATCGCGGATCGCGGCGAGCAGCAGTCCCTTCGCGTCGGCCGGGGTCGACGGTGCGACCACCTTCAGCCCCGGTGCGTGGGCATAGTAGGCTTCGACGCTCTGCGAGTGGTACGGGCCGCCGCGAAAGCCGCCGCCGTACGCGGTGCGCAGCACCATCGGGCACGACCAGTCGCCGCCCGTGCGCCAGCGGATCTTCGCCGCCTCCCCGACCAGATGGTCCATCGATGCGTGGATGAAGTCGGCGAACTGAATCTCGGCGACCGGCCGCATCCCGCGCATCGCGAGGCCGACCGAGACGCCCGCGATCACCGTCTCGGCCATCGGCATGTCGACGACGCGCTCCGCACCGAAGCGGTCGAGCAGCCCTTCCGTCGCGCGGAAGACGCCGCCGAGCTTCCCCACGTCCTCGCCGAGCACGATCACGCGCTCGTCGCGCGCCATCTCCTCGGCGAGTGCTTCGCGCACCGCCTCGATCACCGTCAGCTCGCGCCGCGAGGCACCCGCACCCTCAGGCATAGGCGTGGTCCATCACCGTCGCCGCGTCGCCGAGCGGCTGCGCCTCGGCCCACGCCGCAGCGTCCTCGGCCGCCGCGGCGCTGTCGGCGTCGACGCGCGCGGCGAACCCCTCGTCGACCAGCGCGCGCGTCCGCACGAGCGGGTCGTGCTCGGCCTTCTGCGCTTCGAGCTCGGTGCGGTCGCGGTAGCGAGAGTCGTCGTCGTTCGACGTGTTGGGCATGAACCGCACGCACGCCGCGTCGATCAGCGACGGGCCCTCACCGCCGCGTGCACGCTCGACCGCCTCGCGCGCCGCCGCGTACATCGCCTCGATGTCGCTGCCGTCGACGGCGATCCCCGGCATCCCGTAGCCTTCGGCGCGCGCGACCAGCGTCTCGGTCGCGTACTGATCGGAGCGCTTGACCGACTGCGTCCAGCCGTTGCGGTGGACGACGAACACACACGGCAGCTTGTGGACCGCCGCGACGTTCATCGACTCGTGCACTTCGCCTTTCTGCGCGCCGCCGTCGCCGAACGCGATGACGGTCACGCTGCCGTCGCCGAGCAGCTTCGAGCCCCAGGCGCAGCCGACGCCGTGGCTGCAGTGGTTCGGCTGCGGCCCCTGCTGCGAGAGGACGTGCAGCTCGCGCGAGCCGAAGTGCGCGTACGGCTGCCGGCCGCGCGCGTTCGGATCCGACGGGCGCGAGAAGAAACAGAGCATCACGTCGCGCGGCGTCATGCCGAGCGCGAGCAGCGCCGCGAGATCGCGGTAGTGCGGCGCGAGCCAGTCGACCCCGGGCCGCATCGCGAGCGCGTAGCCGGTGCCGATCGCTTCGTGCCCGCTGCACG
>DASWSC010000019.1:0-16995 GCA_036402855.1 Candidatus Elarobacter sp.
GTTCTGGCGGATCGCCACCAGCGTCCGCCCGAACGGCGAGCGGACGATCGTGCGGAAGACGACCAGCGCGAGCACGAACACGGCCAGCGCGGTGTAGTAGAAGCCGAGCTCGTTGACGGCCAGGTGAGCCGAAGGCAGCCCGGCGTAGGGGCGGGTGATGTTCATCCCGTCCTCGCCGCCGGTCACGTCGGTGTACCGGTACGCGATGAAATAGAACACCTGGCCGAAGGCGATCGAGAGCAGCCCGAAATAGATGCCGCGCCGTCGCAAGAGGAACGGCGCGAGGATGAGCCCGCCGAGCAGCGCGGCCAGCATCCCGATGAGAACGGCCTCGACGAAGTGGACCTGGAGGTATTTCACCGAGAGCGCGGCGCCGTACGCGCCGAGCCCGAAGTACGCCGCGTTGCCGAACGCCGGGAGTCCCGTGTAGCCGAGCAGCAGGTTGACGCTCATCACGGCGATGGCGGTGACCAGCACCTCGCTGACGATCGAAACGTCGAGGTGGACCAGCGGCGAGAGCCACGGGCCCAGCGCGAACAGCACGACGACCGCGAACGACGCGAGCACTTCCCGGCGCAGGCTCACCCGAAGATGCCCTCTTCCCCGAAGAGCCCGCGCGGCCGCACCAGCAGCACGATCGCCATCAGGACGTACATCGCGACCTCGCTCGCCGCCGGGATGAAGAGCGTCGTCAGCGAGATCGCGACGCCGACCAGCACGCCGCCGACGATGCTGCCGAACAGGCTGCCCATCCCGCCGATGATCACCGTCACGAAGGCCGGCATCAAGAGCGCGTTGCCGCTGGTCGGCGAAAGTCCGAGCATCCCGGCCGCCAGCACGCCCGCGATGCCGGCCAGGAAGATCCCGAGGCTGAAGTTGACGGCGTACAGGAGCTGCGTGTTCGTCCCGAGCGCGGCGATCATCTCGGTGTCCTGGACGGCGGCGCGCAGCCGCAGCCCGAAGCGCGTGCGCGTCAGGAACAGCGCGAGCGCGACGATCGCGACGACGAGGACGAGCGCGATGAAGATCCGGAAGGTCGGGAACTGCATGAACCCCAGGCTCACCGCGCCGGCGAGCGCGCCGGGCGGTGAGAACGGGACGCCGTTCGGGCCCCAGATGAGCCGGAACAGCTCTTCGGCGATCAGCGAGAGGCCGAACGTCATCAGCAGGCTGTAGAACGGCTCGCGCTTGTAGAGCGGACGCACGAGCGTCCGCTCGACCACGATCCCGATCGCGACCGCGACCAGCGGCGCGAGCAGCAGCGCCCAGCCGAACGGCAGGTGGCGGAGCACCATCGTGTACGCGAGGTAGCCGGCGAGCGTCATGAAGCTCCCGTGCGCCATGTTGATGGTGCCGGTGAGATTCATGATCAGCGAGAGACCGAGGGCGACGATCGCGTAGAACGCGCCCAGCACGAGCCCGTTGAAGAGCTGCGGCCCGAGGTGCTCGATCACGCCGAGATCAGGTCGGATACCCGAGCTTGCAGACCGCCGCCTTTTGCGCGATCGACTGCTCGACCGCCTCGGCCGCGTTGACGTCGGTCACGTCGAAGAGGTCGTACTTGTCGCCGGGCGTCCCGTTCGGACGGATCTTCGCGACCCACATCGGCCACATGAGCTGGTGGTCTTCCTTGCGGTAGTACGAGCTGCCGGCAAAGATCGAGTTGAAGTGCACGCCCTCGATCGCGCGCGCGACCTTGACGGGGTCGGTGCTCTTCGCGTCGTTCATCGCTTGCGCGAGACGATCGAGCGTGATGTAGCCGAACGCGTTGCGCGCCGTCGGCGGTTTTCCGCCGGTGCGCTTGATCGTGTCGGCGACGAACTGGTGCGCGACCTTGTTGTTCTTGCCGAGCGTCTTGTCGCTCTTGTAGTACCACTCGATCCCCCAGTAGCCTTCGCGCGCTTCGGGCGGCAGCCCGTAGAGCGGTTCGAGCTCGACCTGCGGCCCGCCGACCGGATACTTCTTGAGCAGCCCGAATTGGTTCATCTGCTTGAGGCAGTTCGTGTAGTCGTCGCCCTGCACGAAGACGAGGACGACGTCCGGCTTCGCCGCGTCGATCTTGGTGAGGTACGAGCTGAAGTCGGTCGTTCCGAGCGGCGTGAGCTCGTTGCCGACGACGCTCCCGCCGATGTGCGCCAGCACGTCCTTGAAGCCGGTCTCGAGAGAGTGCCCGTACGCGTAGTCGGGCGTGATGAAGAACCACCGCTTGCCGAAGCGCTTCTGCAGCGCGTAGCCGGTCGCGTGCGTCTCCATCCACGTGCTGTGGCACGTGCGGAACACGTTCCAGTGACAGCTCTTCCCGGTGACGTCGTCGCTGTGCCCGCCCGAGTCCATGAACAGCGTGTTGAGCGAGTTCGAGACGCCGGCGACGGAGAGCGAGACGCCGCTCGACACGGTGCCGCACAGCGCCGCGACCTTGTCCTGATTGACGAGCTTGCGCGCCTTTTGCGCGGCGACGCCCGGATCGTTCTGCTCGTCTTCCTTCACGAGCTCGATCTTGCGGCCCATGATCCCGCCGCGCTTGTTCCACGCGTCGGCGGCCATCTCGAAGCCGTGCGTCTCGTTCTCCGCGGGCCCGGCGTAGACGCCCGTGTACGGCTCGAGCAGCCCGATCTTGATGGCGTCGGCGGCCTCGCCGATCCGGGGCAGGTAGGCGGGGATGCCGAACGCGGCGGCCGTGCCGGCGCCGGCGAGGGTGACGAAGGAGCGACGGTTGAGAGCGGGGCGTGCCATGGGGCGG
The DNA here is from genome assembly GCA_036402855.1 of Candidatus Elarobacter sp. Lineage (GTDB taxonomy): Bacteria > Vulcanimicrobiota > Vulcanimicrobiia > Vulcanimicrobiales > Vulcanimicrobiaceae > Vulcanimicrobium. The sequence goes on from DASWSC010000019.1 coordinate 2,741, forward strand.
ACCTCCTTCTCGAAAACGCGCGAGCGCCGAACAAACCGGCGCCGGTGGGAGGTTCACAGTAAGACTTTGGTCGGCCCCAGCCCTCTCGACCGGCCGTTCGGCGACGAAAAATCGGCATGGGAGAGACGCCGCGGAGCGAGAAATCCGATCTCATGGCGTCCACGGTAGTCAATCCCGGACTCGAAGGCATCGTCGTCGGCGAGACCGTTCTGAGCAACGTCGAGGGCGAGGCGGGCCGCCTGACCTATCGCGGCTACGACATCCACGACCTGGCGGACACCGCGAGCTACGAGGAAGTCGTCCATCTGCTGCTGTTCGGGCACCTGCCCACCCACGCCGAGCTGGCGGAACTGCAGAAGCGGCTCTGCGCGAAGCGCACCTTGCCTTCCGGCGTGCTGGCGATCATGCACGCGATCCCGCGGGACGCCTGGCCGATGGACGTCTTGCGGACCGGCGTCTCGGCGCTCGCACACTTCGTCCCGCACCGCGCCGACGGCGCACATGAAACGTCGGTCGACACCGCGATCGACCTGATCGCGAAGTTCCCGACCATCGTCGCCGCCTGGGACCGCATGCGGCGCCGGCTCGACCCCATCGGCCCCGATCCCAAGCTCAACACGGCGGCGAACTTCCTCTACATGCGCAGCGGGGAGCACCCGATCCCCGAAGCCGAGGACGCGCTCGACACCTACCTGGTGCTGCTGGCCTACCACTCGTACAACGCCTCGACGTTCTCGTCGCGGGTGACCGCCTCGACCGGCGCCGACATCTACGGCGCGATCACGGCCGCGGTCGCGACCCTGGCCGGCGACCTGCACGGCGGCGCGCCGAGCAAGGTCATGACGATGCTCGAGGAGATCGGGCTGCCCGAAAAGGCGGAACCGTACGTGCGCGACCTGCTCGGGCGCGGGCAGAAGATCATGGGGATGGGCCACCGCGAGTACAAGATCCGCGACCCGCGCGCCGCGCATCTCGAGAAGATGGCGAAGAACCTCACCGAGAAGTCGCACACCAAGTGGTACCTCATCGCGCGCGCGCTCGAAGACGCGTCGAACAAGGTGCTGCACGAAGTGAAGCCCGGCAAGCGCATCTACGCGAACGTCGAGTTCTACACCGCGCCGACGCTGTCGTCGCTGGAGATTCCGTCCGACGAGTTCACCTGCATGTTCGCATGCGGCCGCATCGCGGGATGGTCGGCGCACGTGCTCGAGCAGTTCTCGCACAACCGCCTGATCCGCCCGCAGGCCACCTACGTCGGCCCCGAAGTCCACCCGTACGAACCGATCGACGCGCGCCTCCCGCAACCCGGCAGCAACGGCCAAACCGCCTCCCCAAACGGCCAAACGGACCCAACACCATGAGCGCGGAGCTGTCACCATGAGCGCGGAGCTGTCACCGTGAGCGCGGAGCTGTCACCCTGAGCTTGTCGAAGGGTGCGCCGGCATCGCGCACCTCGGAAGTGCGCCGTGCCACCAAGGAAACGACGATCCTCGTGCGCCTCGCGCTCGACGGCGGCCCGGTCGCGGTCCGCACCGACGTCGACTTCTTCGACCACATGCTCACCGCGCTCGGCACCCACGCCGGCGTCGGCCTCGAGATCGAGGCGCACGGCGACGGAATGGACCATCATCACCTGATCGAGGACGTCGGGATCGCGCTCGGGCGCGCGATCGACGAAGCGCTCGGAGACAAGCGCGGGATCGCGCGGTTCGGCTCGATCGCCGTGCCGCTCGACGACGCGCTCGTGCAATGCGCCGTCGACCTGAGCGGCCGGCCCTGGCTGAACTACGACGTGCCGTTCTCGGTGCCGGCGCTCGGCGCGCTCCCTACCGAGCTCGTTCCGCACTTTTTCCGCAGCGTCGTCGACCATGGCAAGTTCAACCTGCACCTGCTGCGGTGGGCCGGGACCAACAACCATCACCTCTGCGAGGCGGCGTTCAAGGCGTTCGCCCGCGCCTTCGCGCAGGCAAAGACGCTCACCGCATCGGCGGAGATCCCGTCGACGAAGGGCGCGCTCCGCGAAGGCTAGACGCTGAACATCACGGCCGCCACGACGCAGATGACCGCGATCCCGAGGCCGGTCACCGAGAAATCGTGCTCGCGCGGCAGTGCTCGTGCGCTCCGGCGTTCCTTCGCCTTCCAGCGCCCCACGGCGTTCGTCAACCCTTGCGCCCTCCTGGCATCGGTCGTTTCGACCTCTATTCCGCGAACGGAGAGAAGCAAAACAGCTTTTTTCCCGATTCACCCGGTTCCGAGATCGTCTGGTTCTTGACGTTCCGCCGTTAGCGGTGCCGCGTCGTTGGGAACGTGCGACCATTGTGGACGAGTCCCGGTACTGGTCGTACGTCGGGGACCGCGCTGACGAAGTCGCACGCGTCCGGCGCGATGTTCGGCATTTTCTGGAGTCGCAAGCGGACGCTCAGCGTTCCGACATCGACGCGGCGGAGCTCGTCGTCGGCGAGCTGATCGCCAACGCCGTCCGGCACGGGAAGCCGCCCTTCGGGATCTGCATCGACTGGCACGACGATCCGCCGGTGCTGTGCGTGGTCGACCGCGGCAGCGGGATGCGGCCGGTCTATCCGGCGCCCGGACCGCACTCCGAGCGAGGTCGCGGGCTGCTGCTGGTGCGAGCCCTGGCCGGCGACATCGTGGTCGATGCGGCCTCCGACGAGCGCGCGGGGACCCGGGTCGTCGTCGTGCTGCCGGTCCACCGCCGGTCGCGAGCCGCCTGACCCCGGCGCCCCGGCGGTAGACCGCCGGGTGTAGACCTCTGCCCTAGCGCGCGGCGATCCGCGCGCGCGACGATGGTGCGCGGAGGTTGATCCATGCGAGCGCTGCCGTTCCTCGAGATCCCGATCGTTCAGGCCCCGATGTCGGGCGCCACCACGCCGCGCCTGGTCGCGGCCGTCTCGAACGCCGGGGGGCTCGGCTCGCTCCCCGGCGGCTACGACGCGCCGGGCGTCATCCGCGAGCAGATCGCGGCCGTCCGCGCGCTGACGGACCGGCCGTTCGCGGTGAACCTCTTCGTCGGCGACCCGCCGCCGGTCGACGAGGCCGTGCTGCGCCGCGCGCACGAGCGGCTGCGGCGGTATCGCGACGAGCTCGGTATCCCGCATCCGGCGGAGCCGCCGCGCGGGACCGTCTCGTTTCGCCCACAGGTCGAGGCCGTGCTCGAGGCGCGTCCGGCGGTGTTCAGCTTCACCTTCGGGATCCCGGACGCCGATGTGCTCGAGGCGTGCAGATCGGCCGGCATCTTCACCGTCGGCACGGCGAAGTCGGTCGGCGACGCGCTCGCGCTCGAAGCGGCCGGCGTCGACGCGATCTGCACGCAGGGCTATGAAGCGGGCGGACACCACGGCAGCATCACCGCGCCGCTCGAGGACTCCCTGATCGGGACGATCGCGCTGGTTTCGCAGGTGGTCGACGCGGTCCGCGTCCCGGTGCTGGCGGCGGGCGGGATCGGTGACGGCCGCGCGGTCGCCGCGGTGCTGGCGCTCGGTGCGGCCGCGGCGCAACCCGGATCGGTCTTTCTGCGGAGCGACGAGGCGGCGACGGCGTACAAGGATCTGCTCGCCACCGACGCCGTGCGCCGCACGACGCTGACGCGCGTCTTCTCCGGCCGCTTCGCACGCGGCGTGCGCAACCGGTTCATCGACGAGATGACCGATCCCGGCGACGTCGCGCCGTACCCGCACCAGCACTGGCTCACGCGCGACATCCGGGCCGCCGCCGCGGCGCAAGGGAAGCCCGAGTATCTGTCGCTCTGGACCGGTCAGGCGGTCGCGCTCGCGAAGCCGTTGCCGGCGGCGGAGATCGTCGCAAGGCTCATGGCGGAAGCCCGCACCGCGGCTGACCGCTCGCAGCGCGTCCTTTCCACCGGCGCGGACTGACCGCTGCCGCTCACCCTATACGCCGCGACGACGGGGGAGTATCCTGAACGCAATGGAGCCCGCCGTCATCACGTTCGCCGGTGATCTCGATCTGCGGCGCTATCCCGACGTCCACTCGGTGCTCGAAGCGGCAAAAGTGTCAAAAGGGCGGCCGATCGTGGTCGACCTCTCCGGCGTCGAGGCCGTCGATCCGATGGTCGCCGGCGAGATCGTGCTGTTCGTGCGCCGATCGCTGCGCTACGGCGCCACGGTCGCGATCGTTCCGCCGCGGCAGGCGAACGAGTGGCTCACCATGGCCGCTTCGATCCGGGACGCGCATTTCCGCGAGACCCGCGAAGAAGCGCTGGCCTTGGTCGGCCCCGGCGAGCCCGCCTAGCTACGCCGCGTCGCGGTAGTGCGTTCGAGCGCGCGTGAGGATGCGCTCGGCGTCGTCCGGGAGATTGTTGCGCAGCCAGAGGATCTCGGCTTCGACCTTCGGCAGCGCCGCCCAGGACGGACGGTAATTGGCTTTCATCAAGGCGCGCACGCCGTCGGCGCGGTTGCCCAGGACTTCGTGCATGGCGCGCTCGACCGCGCGCTGCATCGCGTCGCCGCCGGCCGGCAGCAGATGCGTGTGCGCGCACAACAGCGCATCGACGTCCGCGATCCGGAACGCGTCGCCGAACACGTCGATCGGATACGCGCAGAACAGCGCCAAACCACCCGAGGTCAGCTCGGCGTTCCAGAGCTCTTCCAGGCGAATCGCGGCCGCGTACCGCTCGGACTCCCAGAGCAAGCCGACCATCTCGCCGTAGGCGCGCACCTGCGCGCGGCCGACGCGCTCGCGCACGGACCCGATGAGGTCCCCGATGATCTGCGCGAACTGCGCCGGGTCGGGCTCGCCTTCGACCAGCAGCGCGTCGAGCGTCTCCGCCGCGTCGACCATCACCAACAGACCCGCCGCGAGAGCGGCCTCGGCATCGGCGCCGCCGGCCGCGATCTCGCGCGCGAATGCGGCGCGGTGCTCGGGGGTCGCGATCACGACCGCGCCCTCGCCTCGCGCGAGGCCTTCGCTGAGATAGCGCGCGACGTTGACGGCGAGCACTTGCTCGTCGGCGTCGTACAATTGCACCAAGTGCGCGCGTAACGGGACGTCCCCGAGCAGCGCGGCACGATCTGAAATAACGTTCATGCGGGTTCCGTACGTCAACGTACGAAACGGCCGCGTGCTATCCTCCCGTGCGGACTCGTCAGCGCCCGGCGGGGCGAATGCGATAGATCGCTCCTGCACTGTCGTCCGCGACGAACAGCGAGCCCTCGGTGCCGACCGCGATCCCGGTCGGGCGGCATGCGCGCGAGCCGTCGGGGCCTTGGCACCCGCTCGCGAACTCGGTCCATTGCGCGTCGGGGTTCGACCAGTCGACGGGCTTCGCCGGCGCGCCGTTCTTGAACGCGACGAAGGCGACCCGCGGCGGCACGGGCGGCTGATGCCAGGAGCCGTGCAGCGTGACGAACGCGCCGCCGCGATACGCGGCCGGAAACGCGTGCGCCCCTTTTTCGTCGGCGGGATAGAACGCGGCGCCGATCGGCGTGTCGTACGCCGGAAAGACGACTTTCGGCAGCGTCACGCCGCCGCAGCTCGCCCCGCCGATCGGCTTGCGGTCGTCGTAGCACTTTGTCCAGCCGTAGTCCGGCGTCCCTTGGTGCTCCGTGACGTCGTCGAAGATCTCGTACGGGTGTCCGTGCTCGAGGTCGTCTCGGCCCGCGACGCCGGCCCACACGGCGCCGTTCTCCGGCTGCACGGCGAGCGCGATCGCGTTTCGGATGTCGACGGCACGCGCGTGCATGTTCTTTCCGTCGGGCGTCATGGCTTGCACCGTGGCGCGCGTCGGATCCGACTCGGTGCAGGCGTTGCACGACGATCCGACGCTCGCGTACAGCACGCCCTTCGACACCACGACCGTCGTCGTGCTGTGACCGCTTCCGCCGCCGGTCCGGACCGCGGCGATCTTCTGCGCCGACGCGCGCGCTTCGCGGTCGCCGGTGCGGTACGGAATACGGTAGACGCCGAACTGTCCCCCGGCGTAGAGCGTGTCGCCGGTCAGGAAGACGCCGGCGACGGGCCGGTCGTCGAGCGTCGCGAAGCGGCGCGGCTCGCCCGCGCTCTTCTCCGCGTCCGGGACGACGTAGATCGTGTCGCCGTCCGTCCCGACGAACAGGTCGCCGTTCGGCGCGACCGCCAGCTCGCGCGCCCGCGGAACGCTCGCGATCCGCTCGATCGTGAACCCGCGCGGCACGGTCGGTCCGTTGCCCGCCGCCGCCGCGACCCCGGCCGGGCCGGCGGACGCCAGCAGGGCCGACCCGAGGATGAGCAGTGCGAGTCTCTTCGACGTCATGCTGTTCGGAGCATTACCCGCGGCCCGGCGCTCGGCCACCGGGCGCGCGATCACCGGCGGCGTTCGGCCGACGTCGCGCTCGCCGCCGGGCGGATGCGATAGATCGCTGCCGAGGCGTCGTCGGCGACGAACAGGCTGCCCTGCGCGCCGACGGCGACCCCGGTCGGGCGGCCGATCCGCGAGCCCGACGCATCCTGGAAGCCGTTGAAGAAGTCGTCCCACTGCGCGACGGGGTTGCTCCAGCTCACCGCCCGCGCCGGCATCCCGGCGGCGAACGGAACGAACGCGACGTGCGGCGGGTCGGCCGGGACGTTGTTCACCGCGTGCCACGAACCGTGGACGCCGACGAACAAGCCGCCGCGCCAGGGCGCCGGAAAGGCGTACGACCCGGACTGGCCGGCCGGGTAGAACGCGGCGCCGATGAGCGTCGAGTAGGCCGGAAACTCGAGCGCCGGCACGACGACGCTCGAGCAGTTTACGCCGCTCTTGTACGCGACCTGGTTTTCCTCGCAGTCCGGCCAGCCGTAATCGGCGCCCGCGGCGCGCGACGAGACCGGGTCCATGAACTCGAACGGATGGCCTTGCGCGATGCTGTCCTGGCCCGCGCCGCCGGCCCACACCGTCCCGGTCGCGGGATCGGTCGCCATCGCGATCGGATTGCGCCAGCGCCGCGCCTGGGTCGTCATCCCGCTGCCGTCGAGCGCCAGGCGCTGCACCGTCGCGCGCGTCGCGTCGGTCTCGGCGCACGCGTTGCACGACGAGCCGACGCCGACGTACAGCGCCGAACCGCTCACGGTCACGGAGCTGGTGACGTGGATGTCGCCGTCGGAGTTCGGCGCGACGGAGCCGGTGCGAAGCGACGCGATCTTCGTCGCGCTTCCGCTGGTCGCGCCGGTCGTATACGGAATCCGATAGACGCCGTGCTGCGTCGCGACGAAGACGAAACCGCCGCCGAACGCGACACCTTGCGCCGGCGCATCCCCGACGTTCGCGAACGTCTGCGGGCTTCCGGTGACGCCGGAGCTCTCCGCGTTCGGAACGATCGCGACGGTGCTGCCGTTCGTCCCGACGATCAGATCGCCGTTCGGCAGCGCGGCGAGCTGGCGCGCGCCGCCGATCGACGCGATCTTGCTGACGAGGAACCCTGCGGGAACGCGCAACCGCGCATCGGCGGCCGGAGCGGGGAGCGGCGTCGCGCTCGGCGTCGGCGTGGGAGGTGCAGGCGTGGGACTGGGCGTCGGCGTCGCACCGGGGAACGAGCCGCCGGCGACGGTCGACGACGATGGTGCCGCGCTCGACGACCCGCCGCCGCTGCAGCCTGCGAGCGCTGCGGCAAGCAACGCGGCGCCGACGAGCGAACGCAGAAGAGCATGCAGCCACGGATCGCGGTGATCGACTACGGCGGAGGGAACGTCGGCTCGCTGTTCGCGGCGCTGGAGCGCCGCGGCGCGTCGTTTTCCTTGACCGAGGACCCGGGCGACGTCGAGCGCGCCGAGGCGGCGATCCTGCCCGGGGACGGCGCCTTCGCCGCCACGATGGACGCTTTGCGCGAGCGCGGGCTCGATGGTGCGATTCGCCGGACGATCGCCGCGGGGCGGCCGTTTCTCGGGATCTGCGTCGGTATGCAAGTGCTGTTCGCCTCCAGCGACGAGTACGGCGGCGCCGCGGGTCTCGCTATCCTACCCGGTGAGGTACGCCGATTCACTCACGCTCCCCGCGTCCCGCACATGGGCTGGAACGATCTGGTGATCGAGCGCACGCACCCGTTCGTCGACGGCCTCGCCAGCGGCGCATGGGCGTACTTCCTGCACTCGTATCGCGTGGCACACGCCACCGACTCGCTCGTCGCGTCGTGCGAGTACGGCGAGCGGTTCGCCGCCGTCGTCGCCCGCGACAACGTCATGGCAACCCAGTTCCACCCCGAAAAAAGCCGCACCACCGGAGCCCGCCTCCTCGACAACTTCCTCACAATCGCCACCCCACATCATCGTTGAGCAGCCCCACGTCATCGTCACCCCGCGCGCCATCGTGAGGATCCTCCACGTCATCGTCACCAGCCCCCCATGTCACCGTGAGCCGCCCCCCATGTCATCGTGAGCCGCCCCTCCATGTCATCCTGAGCCTGTCGAAGGATGAGCCAACGCCGCACCCCCGCAAAGCGCCATGACCAGCCGTAAGCTCACGCTCTACCCCGCGATCGACCTGCGCGGCGGCTACGCGGTGCGCCTCGAACGCGGCGATCCGGCGCGCGAGACGCGCTACGACGCCGATCCCGTCGCGCGCGCACGCGCCTTCGTCGCCGACGGCGCCGAAGCGCTGCACGTGGTCGACCTCGACGGCGCGTTCGGCACCGGAGAAAACCAGGCCGCGCTGCGCGCGATCTGCGCCGCCGTCGACGTTCCCGTGCAAACCGGCGGCGGCATCCGCTCGGCGGACGACGTAGCCGCGCGCTTCGCTTCCGGCGCGAGCGCCGTCGTGATCGGTACGCTGCTCGTCGAGCGCCCGGACGATGCGCGCGCGCTCGTCGCGCGCTGGCCCGGACGCATCATCGCGGGGATCGACGCGCGCGGCGACACGGTCGCGACGCGCGGCTGGCTCGGCGACGCGGCGATCACGCGCGACGACTTGATCCGCACGGTCCACGGCTGGGGCGTCGAACGCATCGTCTACACCGAGATCGCGCGCGACGGAACCGGCGCGGGCTACGACCTGGACGCGCTCGCGCATGTCGCCGTACTCGCTCCGGTGCGCATCACCGCAAGCGGCGGCGCGCACCGCCTCGACGACCTGCGTGCGCTCCTCGACCGCACCCCGGCGAACGTCGACGCCGCGATCGTCGGGCGCGCGCTGTACGAAGGGACGATTCGCCTGCCCGAAGCGCTCGCGCTCACGCGCTGAGGATCCGCGCGGCTCGACGCTACTCCGGCTGAGGCGTCGGCTTCGGCGTGCGCCGGATGATCGGTCGCCGCGTCGGCTGCGGCTTGGGCGATGCCGCCGGTGTGGCCGCGGGCGTCGGCGTCGCGCGCGCGGCCGGCACGATCGCCGGCGTTGCGAGCGGCGTCGGCGCCGGCAGCGGCGTGCGCGTGAACACCGGCAGGCGCCGCGGCGCCGCCGTCGGCGTCGGTGTCGGCGGAGGCGACGGAACGTCGACGGAGCGTCGCGTCGGCGCCACGATCGGCCGCGGCACCGGCGTCGGCGTGGCGGGCGGCGGGACGTTCAGCGGCGCCGTCACCAGATTGATCCGCTGCGGCAGCACGATGAACTGCGGTTCACCGTTCGGCAGCGTCAGCCGCGCAGCGACGCGCGCGAACGGCTGGTTCACGCCGTTCGGGATGAAGACGTGTGCGACGTACCCGTTTGCCGAATAGACTTGCAGCGGAAAGAATCCCGCGACGCCGTCGATGCCGACGTACCCCGTGATCCCGGGGACGCCTTCGACGTAGACGTTGAACGCGTTCGTTCCGGGCGCGATCCAGCGGTCGACCCAGATCGCCGCGACCGGGAACGGCGTCGGCGCCGGCGCCGCAACGAACGTGAACGAGTCGACGAAGGACCACTGCTGTGCGAGCGGCGCGCCGTTCGCATCGCGCGCCACGACCGAGACCGCGTGCGATCCGGGCGCGAGCGCCGTGCGCGGCGTGAGCAGAACTTGGTCGCCGATCACCGCGGCATCCGGCGTGACGTCGCGCCCGTCGAGCAATACGTGGAGCGAGCGCGGGTCGACCGAGATGGCGCCCGCGAAGCGCACCGAGATCGCGGGATACGGTTCGTGGACCTCGGCGCCGGCGCCCGGCCGCAGCGTCACCGAGTACACCGGCGAGTACGTCGCACCTGGTGCCGGCCCGGCGACCGTTCCCGAGATCGTGCCGCGTAGCGGCTGTACCGCGCCGCCGCGATCGCCGAGCGAGATCGTTCGCGTCGGACCGTCGTACGCGACCGACAGCCCGAACGCCGTCGCGACCGCACGGAGCGGCGCATACGCGCGTCCGTTCACGGTGCGCACCGCGCCGCGCGACGAGATCGTCGCGAGGTGGGTGCCGCGCCGCACCACGATCGCGTGGGCCCGGCCGTCGTACGCGACGCCGGCACCGAGCGCGGCCCCCAGCGCGCGCACCGGCAGCAGCACGTGGTCGCCCACGACTGCGGCGCGGGCGCGCGGTTCGACGGTCTTCCCGTCGAGGGTGACCGTGAACGCCGCGAACGTGAGGGCCTGGATCACGTCCCGGTAACGAGGAAACTGCGCGGAACGTCCGCCGGGAGCCGCGCGACGATCTCGTAGCCGATCGTCCCGCACGCGGCGGCGAGCTCTTCCGCGGTGATCCGCTCGCCGCCGTCCGTTCCGATGAGCGTCACGGCATCGCCGTTCGCCGCGTCCGGCACGTCCGTCACGTCGAGGAACGCCATGTCCATGCAGACCCGTCCGACCAGCGGGACGCGCCGTCCGCGCACGAGCGCGTGCGCCGCGTTGCTCGCCGCGCGCGGCAGACCCTCGGCGTACCCGATCGGGAGCGTCGCGATCCGTGAAGGACGTGCCGCGCGCCACGTGCGGCCGTAGCCCACCGTCGTTTCCGCACCGACGTCGTGCAGCGCGACGATACGCGTCCGCCAGGACAGTGCCGGCTCGAGGACCAGGCCGCGCGCGCGCATGAGCGCCTCGGACTCGGCGCTCGGCCAGATCCCGTACAGGCCGATACCGCAGCGCACGGCGTCGAGCCGCGTCTCCGGCCACAGGATCGCCGCCGCCGTGGCGGCGGTGTGCCGCTCGACGCCGTTCCCGAGGTGCTCGGTCGCGCGCAGAAATCGGGCGAGCTGTTCGAGCGTGAACCCCGAGTCGATCTCTTCGGCGGCGGCGAGGTGCGTGAACGCGCCGGCGAGCTCGATCTCGGGCGTCGATACGTACTGCTGCAGCGCTGCCGGCGCGGCGCTCGGGTCGAGGCCGAGCCGGACGACGCCGGTATCGATCTTCGCCTGCACCGCAAACGTGCGCCGCCGCCGCCGCGCCACGCTCGCGACCTGGCGCGCGTACAGGCCGGCGTCCCAGACCGTGATCTGCACGTTCGCCGCGTGCGCGACGTCGAGCTGATCGGGCGGGATCGGCCCGAGGACGTGGATCGGCGCGTCGATCCCGGCATCGCGCAGCGCGACCGCCTCGTCGAGCGCGTAGACGGAAAGCCGCGCGGCGTGCGGCGCGAGCGCGCGCGCCGCCGGGACCAGCCCGTGGCCGTAGGCGTTCGCCTTGACGACGGCGGTCAGCCGCGCCGGAGCGACGAGGCGCGCGAGCGCCTGCGCGTTCCGGGCGAGCGCGCCGAGGTCGACGGTGAGCTCGGCGATCACCCAGCCGGTTCCGATCCGGCGGCGCCGCGCAGCATCCAACGGACGACCAGCGCGACGGCGATCCCGTAGAACACCATATGTGCAAGCAGCCCGTTCGCCAGGTCGACGGGCGTCGCCGGCCGGTGGTACTGCCCGGCGGTGAGCAGCACGATCTGCATGAAGACGTAGACGACCAGTCCGAACGCCGCGCCCGAGATGACCGGCTCGCGCACGAGCTGCGGCTGCGAGCGGACCAGATAGACGTAGCCGAGCGCCCACCCGACCGCGACGCAGAAGTGCAGCACCACCCCGATCGGCACGGCGGCCGGATTCGTCGCCGCCGCCGGCCCGAGCACGACCCCGGCGATAAAGGTAAACTGCGCGGTCAGCACCGCCCCGACCGGAGCGCCGCGGTTCACCCCGATGAAGAACAGCTCCATCACCACGCCGCCGGCCAGCCCGGCCAGAATCCCGGCAGTCGCCAGCCTGCGGAGCGCGACCGTCCTGTGCACGGCCTCCGCCCTTCGCGCCCGGTCCGAGAGGGTCCCGGAACAGCCGGCCAGCGCTGAGGGATTGACATTGTCCGACTCGTTCCGGTATGCAGCGAACATGCGTTCGGTGATCGATCAGGTCCTCATCCCCTGTAACCTGGCGGCCGGTATGTTCCCGACCGAGGCGCTTGTCAGGATTCGCGACGTCCATGGCGCGTCGTTCACGATGTTTGCCGACCGCAGCGTGATCGTCGAGCGAGATCAGTCCTGTTTCATCCGCGCCACGCGCCTTGGCACAGATCCGGAAACAGGCGTGAGCGTGTGTCTGCTTCCCGACGAGCTTTCGGAGAATGGATCACCGTGGATACGGGTGTTCAGCGCGATGCTGAAGGCGGGGTAATCCTCAGCAACGTCGATATTGTCGCGGCCATCGACGCGGGAGATCTCGCGATCGAACCTCTCTACGGACGCGATCCAACGGCGCCGCCGTTCAACACATCGGCAGTCGATCTTCGATTGGGGACGACGATTCTCGTGCCCAAAGCGGACGATCCGATCTCGCATCGGCTCCATCTCAGTTATAGCGCCGACTACATCGGCCGCAACGCAGACGCGCACGAGATCACCAGCGATCGGCCCTTTACGTTGCGCCGCGACCGCTTCGTGCTCGCACGAACGGCCGAGCGTGTCTCGCTTCCCATTCGGCCGGGCCGGCCCGCATACGCGGCGCGTGTTGAGGGGAAGAGCTCGCGCGCAAGGCTCGGAATGTTGGTGCACTTTACGGCGCCGACGATCCACGCCGGCTTCTCGGGCTGCGTTACGCTGGAGATCATCAACCTCGGAGCCGCGAACATCGATCTCGTGCCCGGCGTCTTCATCTGCCAGCTCGTCGTGGAGAGGGTCTCCGGCCTTCCAGTCGCCGTCGCGAACAACTTCAGCGGTCAAGCGAGCCCGGCTGGCTAGGCCTAGCGAACGCTCGCCTATTTTGCCTGAGGGGGCACTAAAGCTGCCGAAACGACTCGGAGATCAGAGCGGCTTCCCCATACCGGGCCGATCGGCGATCTTGCGCCGGGGCCGGGCCGCAGCAGCCCTGCCACTGTGACAGTCGCCCGGTATGGGGCAAAGCCGATGGGAGGCGATGAGAGCACTTGCACTCTGCGGCCGGGTTTGCTAACCTTTGTCTCTGGGCTGGCACTCTCGTGCTAGTAGTGCCAAAGGCCCGTCCTCTCTCTGTACCGTCAGCCTACCGCTAACGGAGGAATGGTTTTCGTGAATCTCAAGCCACTGGGCGATCGCGTGGTCGTCGAGCACGTGGAGCAGGCCGAGAAGAGCGCCGGGGGCGTCTTCCTTCCCGATACGGCCAAAGAGAAGCCGCAGGAAGGCCGCGTTCTCGCCGTCGGCACCGGCCGCACGCTCGACAATGGCACGAAGCTGCCGATGGACGTCAAGCCTGGCGACCGCATCATCTACTCGAAGTACTCGGGGTCCGAGATCAAGATCGACGGCAAAGAGTACCTCGTCATTTCTGAAAAGGACGTTCTCGCGGTGTTCACCGACGAGAAGGTTCCCGTCGGAGTTTAGTAAGCAGACATGGCAGCAAAGCAACTCGTATTCGACGAGAACGCTCGGCGCGCGCTCGAGCGCGGCGCCAACATCCTTGCCGACGCGGTGAAGGTCACCCTCGGACCCAAGGGCCGTAACGTCGTCCTCGACAAGAAGTTCGGCAGCCCGACGATCACCAACGACGGCGTGACGATCGCCAAGGAGATCGAGCTCCCCGACACGTTCGAGAACATGGGCGCGCAGCTCGTCAAGGAAGTCGCGTCCAAGACGAACGACATCGCCGGCGACTGCACCACCACCGCGACCGTTCTGGCGCAGGCCATCATCCGTGAAGGCCTCCGGAACGTGACGGCGGGCAGCAACCCGCTCCTCATCAAGCGCGGCATCGAAGCGGCGGTCGAGAAGGCCGTCGGCGAGATGCAGAGCCTGGTCGTCACCGTCGACACCGCCGAGAAGATCGCGCAAGTCGCGTCGATCTCGGCCAACGACAAGACGATCGGCTCGCTGATCTCGGAAGCGATGCAGGCCGTCGGTAAGGACGGCGTGATCACGGTCGAGGAATCGAAGTCGATGAAGACCGACGTCGAGACCAAGGACGGGATGCTCTTCGACAAGGGCTACAT
>DASWSC010000020.1:0-22542 GCA_036402855.1 Candidatus Elarobacter sp.
TTCGCGTTCCGATGTTCCTCGCCGGCGACGGTGCCGCGCGGCTGGCGGACCTGTTGCGGCCGTTCGGGACCCCGGTCGAGATCGTGGGGCTGCAGCCCGGCGAGGCCGCGGCCCGGAAGCTCACGCGCTCGGTGTTCTTCAAGGGGATGTCCGGCGCGATCTGCGAGGCGCTCGACGCGGCGCGCGCGGCCGGTGTCGAGGACTGGCTTCGCAGCGACATCGCGCGCACGCTGGAGAGCGCGGACGCATCGACCCTCGACCGCATCGTCGACGGAACCTACACGCATGCGAAGCGGCGCGCGCACGAGATGCGCGACGCGGCACAGTTGCTCGACGAGCTCGGCGTTCCCGCGACCATGACGCGCGCGTCCGGCGAGCTGCTCGAACGCATCGCGCGGGAGCGCGAACAGGCCGGCGGTTCGCACGCCCAAGGCGACGTCCTCCGCGATGGGTAAACCTTCACGCATGAGACGCCTGCTCGTCGCGGCCGCCGTGTGCGCGGCGATCCTGTTCGCTGCCGGGGCCGAGGCGCAGACGTTCCTGGGAACGTGGTCCACCGGGACGCAGCTCCCGAACGCGCGCAGCGAAGACTCCGTCGCCGCGGTCGGCGCGACGATCTTCGTCATCGGAGGCTATGCGCCGGCCGGACGGAGCCCGGTCGCACTCGACAGCACGGGGCAGGTCGACGTCGACATGCCGCTGGTGCAGGCCTTCGATCTCTCGGCTGGACGCTGGTCCGATCGCGCGCCGCTCCCGCGAGGGCTGAACCACGTCGGCGTCGCGTCGCTCGACGGGAAGATCTACGCGTTCGGCGGCTTCACGGCGCAGAACCGCAATGCCGTCACCGACGCGAACGTCTACGATCCGGTCGCCGATCAATGGACGCCGCTCCCGCCGCTGCCCGCGGCGCTCGGCTCCATCGCGGTCGCTCCGCTCGACGGCAAGCTGCACCTCGTCGGCGGACGCGACGCGCAAAGCGTCGCCACGCACGTCGTCTTCGATCCGGCGACGCGCCGCTACACGACCGCGGCCCCGCTCCCGGTCGGCCGCGACCACATGGGCCTGGTCGCGTACGGCGGGAAGCTCTATGCGATCGCCGGTCGCATCGACGACTTCAACCACAACAGGTCGTACGTCGACATCTACGATCCGAAGACCAACCGCTGGACGGCCGGCACGCCGATGCCCTCGCAGCGCAGCGGGATGGCGGTCGTCGTCTACCGTGACCGGATCCTGGCGATCGGCGGCGAGCGCGGCGGCGGCACCTTCACGAACAACGAGGCGTACGATCCGCGCACGAACGCCTGGCTCAGCTTGACGGCGCTCCCCGAGGGCCGGCACGGTACGGGCGCCGTGGTGATCGGCGATACGCTGTATCTTCCGGCCGGCGCTCCCGTGAGCGGCGGCAGCGCGCAGTCCGACACGCTCTACGTGTTCCGGCAGTCCTGAAGCGCGCCGCCTGGGCCGCGCTCGCGGTCGTCATCGTCGCGGTCGCGTTCTGGGCCGCGCTCAGTCACCGCGTCTACCACTCGACGCTCCCGATGCGCGTGCTCGAACGCGTCTTCGGCGAAGAAGCGAACGAAGGCCCCTTCGCAGCGTACGTCGTGCTGCGCAAGCTCTACAGCATCGTCGCGTTCGCGCTGATCGGCTTCATCGTCGACCGGGCGCTGCCGCCGATTCACCGGCGCGCCGCGCGCGCCGCGCTCATCGTCGCGCTCTTCTCGGCCTCGATCGAGGTCGCGCAAAAGCTGCGCGACGCGCCGGAAGGCGTGATCTCGAACGCGATCGACATCGCGTGCGGCGCCCTCGGCGGCTGGCTCGCCGTCGCGCTGCCGCCGCTCCTCCGGCGGCGTCGTCGCTGAACGGAGCTCCCTCAGCGACATCCAAGGTTCCGCACGTAGCGTCTGCGACACACGCGCGCGTGCACACGAGGGAGATCGCGATGACGATCGAGTTGCTCTCCGAATCAGCCGTTCTCGAAGACCGTTTGGCGTCACTCGAGGATCCGACGCTCGCGGAGCGCCTCGTGCGAGAACATCCGTCGCTCTTCCCCGAAGTGCCGCCGGAGATTCCGCGCACGCATCGGGAAGTGCTCGCCTGGGCGACGCGACGCGTCGGCACCGCGGTGATCGCGGTGACCGCTGCCGTCTCGATCGCTGCAGGCTACTTCTCGAGCGAGCTGTTCCGGCATCCGACCGCCGCCGCGCCGGTTCCGCACCCGGCGGCCGTCGCCCTCGCAGCGACCGCGCACGCGAAGCAACCCGCGCGGCATCACGCGGCGCACGCCGCCGTCGCACCGGTCGCGCATCATGCCGCGGTTCCCGTCCAACATGCGGCGCCGGTTGCGCGCTACGTTTCCGTGTCGCATCCGCGGCCCGACCGGCAGGCGCTGCTCCTCCGCGCGAAGCTCCGCGCGCAGGAGCTCGAGATCGCCCGCCTCCGCGCGCAAGCGGCAGCCGAGCACGCCGCCGCCCGCGCCGCGCGCGCGCAGGCCGCGGTCCACCACCGGCTCGCGACGTCCGCCGCCGCGGCACCGCAAAGCCGCCCGCAGAGCGAGCCCGCCGCCGCGAGCGAGCCCACGACGGGGACCGCGGCGCCGGGTCCGGTCGATGCGGCGCCCCCGAGCGGCGGGGTGAAGAACCCGCCGACGAGCCCCGGTGGAATCTGGAACGAGCGGATCCCGGGCGGCGGCACGCTCGGAGGGATGTCGCCGGTGCCGGTCGGCGTCCCGCGCGATCCGTGCACGCCGCGCGGCGGCCGCGTCGGCGCCGTGATGCAGGCGGTGCAAGCGGTTCAGATCATCCAGTCGCTCTCACGCGGTCACTGACCGGCGCACGCACCGGAAGCCGAGGTGGCTCATCCCGGTGTCGATCATCTGCGGCATCCGGGCCGCCGGGCGGAAGCGCAGGCAGTAGTTCGGCGCGCACAGATGTGAGCCGCCCTTGAGCACCTTGCGCGGGATCCGAATCTCCGGCGACGTCGCGTCGTAGCTCGCCTCGGCCGGCGCGCAGCATGGCTTCGCCGGTTCGTCGCCGGCGCCGTCCGGGACGGTGTACCAGTCGGCGGTCCATTCCCACACGTTCCCGGCCATGTCGTAGAGGCCGTAGCCGTTCGCCGGGAACGCGCCGGCCGGCGACGTTCGGTCGAACCCGTCGCGCGCGGTGTTGCGCCAGGGAAACTCGCCTTGCCACGTGTTGGCCATGATCGTGCCGTGCGGCTCCATCTCGTCGCCCCACGTGAAGCTCTTGCCTTCGAGCCCGCCGCGCGCCGCGTACTCCCACTCGGCTTCCGTCGGCACGTCCTTGCCGGCCCACCGCGCGTACGCCTCCGCATCTTCGTACGCGACGTGCACGACCGGATGATCGCCGAGCGCGTCGATCGAGCTCTCGGTCCCAAGCGGATGCCGCCAATCCGCGCCGGGGACGTACGCCCACCAGTTGCGCGAGTCGCTCAAGTCGACGGGACCGTCCGTCGGCCGGAACACCATCGAGCCCGCGGGATACGTTTCGACGGGCGCGTTCGGCACGGCGCTCAGATCGATCGGCCGTTCGGCGACGGTGACGTACCCCGTCGCCTCGACGAACCGCGCGAAGTCGTCGTTCGTGACCTGTCGCCGGTCGATGCTGAACGGTTCGACGGTCACGCGACGCACCGGCCGTTCCTCGGGATAGAACGCTTCCGAACCCATCAGGAACGCACCGCCCGGCAGCGCGACCATCTCGTGCACGATCGTCAGCCCGGCGGCCGCTGCAACACCACGATGAACGCCATCAGTCCTACGAACAGCACCGTGCTCGCCACGACGACCGGCGCGAGCGGCAGTGCATCGCTGCACCGCCTCCAGCGAACCAACTCCGCCTCGGTCGAACGGCGTCTAGGGTGTCGCGATGCGTCCTCTGACACGAGCGGAGCGTTCGGCGCTGCGGCGCCGGAGTCCGTTCAGAGCCGTACCTCGGTCGGCGGCGCTGTGCCGGTGAGGAACGCGGCGAGGTTTTCGGCGGCCAGCATCGCCATGCGCGCCCGCGTCTCGAACGTTGCGCTGCCGACGTGCGGCGTGATGAGGACGTTCTCGTGCGCGAGGAGCCGATGATCCGGCGGGAGCGGTTCCAGCTCGGTGACGTCGAGCGCTGCGCCGGCGATCGTCTTCCGCTCGAGCGCGCGCAACAGCGCATCGGTGTCGACCACGGCGCCGCGCGCGACGTTCACCAGCGTCGCGCTCCGCTTCATCGCGGTGAACTGCTCGTCGCCGAACATGCCGCGCGTCTCGCCGGTCAGCGGCACGAGCAGCACGATGCAGTCGGCTTCGGCGAGCAGCGCCTCGAACGGGCGGTACGCCGCACCGGTCGCCGCGTCGTCCGAGCGGGGTTTCCGGTTCGTGTAGAGCACGTTCATCCCGCTGACCTGCGCGCGCTTCGCGACGGCGCGACCGATCGTGCCGAACCCGACGATCCCGAGCGTCGCCCCGTCGAGATCGTGGCCGAACGGCATGTTGGATGCCATCCACTTCCCCGAGCGCACCCAGTGCAGGCCGACGGCGAGGTTCCGGACGGCGAAGATGACCAGCGCGTACGTCAGGTCGGCGACGGTCTCGACCAGCGAGCCGGTCGTGTTGGTGAGCACGATGCCGCGCGCACGCAACCGTTCGAGATCGACGTTGTCGTAGCCGACCGACCATGTCGCGACGATGCGCAGGTGCGGCGCCGCGGCGAGGAACGCTTCGTCGACGGGAACCGCCGAGCTGACCAGCACGCCGCTCGCGGTGCCGAGCGCGGCATCCCAGGCGGCGCGGGGCTGCGCGGAGACGTCCGTGACGCGCGCGACGGCGCGCAGTCGAGCGAGCACCGCATCGGGGACGTTGGTGACGACGGCGACGTGCGGTTTCGGCTCCATCGAGGGCGTCAGATCGCCGCGGCGATCGCCTTGCCGACCTCCTCGGTACCGGCGGTCCCGCCGATCTCGCGCGTCCGCGGACCGTTCCGCAGCACCGACTCGATGGCGTCCATGACGTTCGCCGCGGCGTCGGGATGACCGAGGTGCTCGAGCATCATCGCGCCGGACCAGATCTGGCCGATCGGGTTCGCGACGTGCTTCCCCGCGATGTCGGGCGCCGAGCCGTGGACGGGCTCGAACAGCGACGGAAACGCCCGCTCGGGATTGATGTTTCCCGACGGCGCGATGCCGATCGTCCCCGTCGTCGCCGGTCCGAGGTCGCTCAAGATGTCCCCGAAGAGATTCGAGCCGACGACGACGTCGAACCAGTCCGGGTGCTGCACGAAGTGCGCGGTGAGGATGTCGATGTGGTACTGGTCGGTCTTGACGTCCGCGTAGTCCGCCGAGACGGCCTTCACGCGCTCGTCCCAGTACGGCATGGTGATCGCGATGCCGTTCGACTTCGTCGCCGACGTCAGGTGCTTCTTCGGCCGGCTGCGCGCCAGCTCGTACGCGTAGCGCAGGATGCGGTCGACGCCGCGCCGCGTGAAGATGCTCTCCTGGATCACGACCTCGCTCGGCGTGCCGGCGAACATCCGGCCGCCGACCGACGAGTACTCGCCCTCGGTGTTCTCGCGGACGATCCAGTAGTCGATGTCGCCGATGTCGCGACCGGCGAGCGGCGAGGTGATCCCCGGCATGAGGCGCACCGGGCGCAGGTTGACGTACTGATCGAACCCGCGCCGCATCGGGATGAGCAAACCCCACAGCGAGACGTGGTCGGGGACGCTCGGGAACCCGACCGCGCCGAAGAAGATCGCATCGTGGCCCTCGATCTGCTGCAGCCCGTTCTCCGGCATCATCGCGCCGGTCTCGGCATAGCGCTCGCAGCTCCAGTCGAAGTACTCCCAGGTGAAGCTGATGCCGTGCTTGCGCGCGACCGCGTCGAGGACGCGTCTCCCTTCGGGCAGCACTTCTTTGCCGATACCGTCGCCCGGGATCGTCGCGATCCGATAGGTTTTCACCTTACTGTCCTTGGCCCGCAGGCAGAAATCCGAGCGAGATCCACGGCACGTACGCCACGATCAGCAGCCCGATGAGCAGCGCGATCAAGTACGGCACGAGCGGCCGCACGACGTTCTCCGGGTTGGCCTTGCCGATCGCGCTCGCCGAGAAGAACCCGATGCCGACCGGCGGCGAGAAGAGCCCGACGCCCATCGCGAGCACCACGACGATCGCGTAGTGCACTTCGTTGATCCCGGCCGCCTTCGCGATCGGGAAGAGCAACGGCCCGAACAGCACCATCGCGGGGATCCCCTCGAGCACCGAGCCGAGGAAGATGAACATGATGATGCTCAGCAGCATCAGCCCGGCCTTGCCGCCGGGCGCGTGCCCGAGGATGTCGGCAAGCTGCTGCGCGAAGCCGGACTGCGTCAGCGCCCAGCCCATCGCGGTCGCCGTCGCGATGATCAGCAGGATCGCGCCGGCGAGGGAGACGGTCTCGATCAGCGTCGGGTAGAGCGTGCGCCACTTGAAGTTCCGGTAGATCAGCACGCCGACCAGCAGCGTGTAGATGATCCCGACGACGCTGACCTCGGTCGCGGTGGCGATCCCTTTGACGACGAAGTAGCGGATCACCAGCGGCAGAATCAGGCCGGGGATCGCGACGAAGAACGCCCAGCCGACGACGCGCAGCGGCGCGCGCTCGGAGAGCGTCGCGTTCTCGCGCTTCGCATCCCACAGCGCGACCGCGACGAGCAGCAGCGAGATGATGAACGCCGGGAGCAGGCCGGCGGTGAACATCGCCTGGATCGAGACGCCGGTGACCGACCCGATGATGATGAGGACGAGGCTCGGCGGGATGGTCTCGGCCATCGCGCCCGACGTCGCGAGCAGCGCGATCATCGAGGTCCGCTTCTGCCCGCGCCGCTCCATGTCGGGGAAGAGCACCGGCGCGACCGCCGCCATGTCGGCGATCTTCGAGCCGGAGATCCCGGAGACCAGATACATCGCGCCGACCAGCACGATGCTGAGCCCGCCGCGCAGGTGCCCGACCAGCGCCGCCAGCGCGCCGACCAGCCGCTGCGCGATCCCGGCCGTCTCCATCAGCAAGCCGAGAAAGATGAACAGCGGGACCGCCAGCAGCACGAGGTTGGAGATCCCTTCCTGCATGCGGCCGGAGACCGTGCTGAGGGGGACCGTCGTGACGATCGCCAGATAGCTCAGCGTACCGAGCCCGAACGAGAACGCGATCGGGACGCCGATCGAGATGCACGCGCCGGTCAGCACCACGAAGAACAGGACGAGGTTCACGTTCCCGAGCCCGGCGAACGCTCCGCGCCCGAACCAGAACAGCGCGCTGATCACGACCGCGCCGAGCACGACGCCCGCGACCGTCTTCCAGTCCTGCTCGGAGAGCCGCAGCAGCGCCAGGACCAGGATCAGCGCCAGGCAGACGATGATCGCCAGCACCTCGTACGAGCGCGGGACGTTGAGCGCGGGCGTGAGGTCGATCTTCTCCTGGTTGAAGAACTTCAGGGTCGCCGGCATCAGCTCGATGACGAAGATCGCCGCGACGACCGAGGCGATCGCTTCGAGGATCGCGCGTACGCGCGGCGGCGAGCGGCGCACCAGCACCGAGAGGCTGATGTGCTCGCCGCGGCGGTATGCGACGACGGCACCGAGCATCGCCAGCCACAGGAACACGATCGTCGCGAGCTCGTCGCTCCACACCAGCGGGTTGCCGAGCACGTAGCGCGTGAAGACGCCCGCCGACAGGATGCCGATCTCGACGATTACCAGCAGCGCGGCGAGCGGCTCGACGACCATCCCGATGAGACGATCGATCGCCGCCGCCCACGGCCGCCGCAACGGGACGAGCCCGTGGAGAGCCGCCGTCTCGGCGGCGTGGACGGTTTCGGCTGCGCTCATCCGGGGCTAGGCGAGCTTGTTCGCGTACTTCTCGAGCGCGGCCCATGCCTTCGGGCCGAACTTGTCACGCCACCGCTCGTAGTACTTCGCTTCGACGAGCTTCTGCTTGAAGCTGTTCTTGTCGACGTCGTTGAACTTCATTCCGCGCCGGGTGAGCTTGTCGCGCACGGAGCGGTTGAGGATCACGTTGTCGTTGCGCGCGGCGAGCGTCGCCTTCGCCATCTCACGCGAGATGACGTCTTGCACTTGCTTGCCGAGCTTGTTCCAGACGTCCTGATTGAAGAGCGTCCAGTATCCCGACCAGATGTGGTCGGAGATCGAGACGTACTTCTGCACCTCGTAGAACTTCTGCTGGTCGATCAGCAGCAGCGGGTTCTCCTGGGCGTCGATGACATGCGTCTGGAGCGACGTGTACAGCTCGCTCAGCGCGATCGGCGACGGAGAGGCACCGAGCGACTTGAACGTGTCGACGCGAATCTCGCCGGGCGAGACCCGGATCTTCAGGCCGGCGAGATCGCCGACGGTGTGAATCGGCTTGGTCGACGTCGTGATCTCGCGGAAGCCGTTCTCCCAGATCTTGTCGAGCACGACCATGTTGCCTTTGGCCTGGATGTCGTCGCGAACCACCTTGCCGAGGTCGCCGTCGAAGGCGCGGAAGACCGTCTCGCGGTTGGGGTACGCGTACGCGAGGTTCTCGATCGAGGCGAGCGGCGCGATCTGGTTGAGGAACGCGCCCGGCATCGCGAGCGACTCGATCGCGCCGGACCGGAGCTGCGCGATCATGTTCGGGTCGCTGCCCAGCTGGCTGGTCGGGAACGACTTGAACTCGACCCGCCCGTTCGTCGCCTTCTTGATCCGCGCGAACGCCTCGACCGAGCGGACGTTGATCGGGTGCTCGGCGGGGAGATCGTGCCCGTACTTGAGGCTGAAGTCCGCCGCGCGGGCCGGCGTGATGATCCCGATCGTGGCGAACGTCGCCGCGGTTCCGAGGACGAAGCCTTGGCGGGTGACGGGCATAGGTGGCTCCTTCATGCTCGTAGGCGTGTTGAGAAACGATTGCCCGGATGCTACGTCCCTGAACCGCCGCTGTCCCTGCGGCTCGGCCCGGCGATCACCCCCGAGGCGCGCAAGCGCCGCAGATCGGCCTCGCCGAGCCCGAGATCGCGCGCCAGCACCGCATCGGTGTCGGCGCCGACCTCCGAGCGGCCCGGCTCGAGCGGCGGGGCGCCGGCATGGGCGAACCGCGGAAAGGCGTTGTTGATGACGACCTCGCCCAAATCCGGATCGTGCAGCCGCGCGAGCGACCCGCGCGCCGCGATCTGCGGGTTCTCGAAGACCGAGTCGATCGACTCGAGCGGTCCGACGGCGCAGCCCGCCGCGGCCAGGATGGCGATGACGTCCTCGCGCGGCCGCATCTCGCAGAATCCTTCGATGATCGCGTCGAGCGCTGCACCGTTGGCGACCCGGTCGGCGTTCGTCCGGAAGCGCGGGTCCGCGACGAGCGCGTCGCCGCCGATCGTCCGCAGCACGCGCTCCGCGACTTCCTGGGTGCTCCCCGAGAGTGCGACGTCGTGGCCGTCGCCGCAGCGGTACGCGCCGCGCGGCGCGGTGTCTTCCATCCGGTTACCGAGCCGGCGGTGAAGCGTCCCGTTCGCCGCGTACTCGGTGAGCTGCGATTCGACGAGCTTCATCACGGCCTCGTAGATCGCGAAGTCGATCACCTCGCCGTCGCCGGTGCGCAGGCGTCGCGCGTACGCGGCGAGGACCGCGGCGGTCGAAGCCTGTCCGGCCATCACGTCGGCGAGCGGAAACGCCGGCAGCAGCGGCGGGCGATCGTCGTAGCCGGATACCGCGGCGATCCCGGTCATCGCTTCCGCGAGCGTCCCGAAGCCGGCCCGGTCGCGGTACGGACCGTCCTGTCCGAACGCCGTCATGCGCAAGATGATCACATGCGGCGCCGCCGCGAGCAGCCGGTCGGGTCCGAGATTCCAGCGCTCCAGCGTCCCAGGCCGGAAGTTCTCGATGAACACGTCGAACTGCGGCAGCCAGCGGAGCAGCAGTTCCTGCGCCTCCGCGGAGTGCAGGTCGAGCGCGACGCTCTTCTTGTTGCGGCCCAGCGCCTTCCAATAGAGTCCGATCCCGTTCTTCTGCGCGCCGTACCGCCGCGCGTGGTCGCCGGAGCCGGGCCGCTCGACCTTCACCACGTCGGCCCCGAAATCGGCGAGCATGGCCGCCGTCGTCGGCGCCGCGATCATCGTCGAGCAGTCGAGAACCCGGACGCCCGCCAACGGGCCTTCCCGCGAAGCCACCCGCCCAACTCCGCCACCACCTCCCCCCGAGCCTCTCGGCATGTCATCGCGAGCCGCCACCATGTCATCGCGAGCCGCCACCTGTCATCGCGAGCCGCCACCATGTCATCCCGAGCCGCCACCATGTCATCCCGAGCCGCCACGATGTCATCCCGAGCCGCCACGATGTCATCCCGAGCCGCCACGATGTCATCCTGAGCTTGTCGAAGGATGCGCCGCAGCCGTCACGGTGCCTGATCTGGCTACCACTTGCATACATGTTGTAAAGTGTTTCCAACGGACAAACGCCGGGCGTACCTACGCTCGCGTCCCGATCGGCATTCTACGAAAGGACCGACCATGCTGAAGCTGGTTCGCATTAGTTCGCCGCGCCCTACGGAAGGCAAGCCCGGCCGCTACGAGTCGCTCATCGTCGGCAGCGGCGAGCCGCCGGTCCGCGTGATCGGTCCCACGAGCGCCGCGGTGAAAGGCTCCGCGACTGCCGTCGTCGCGCACAGCGACCGCCACGCCGTCGACCTGCGCACGGCGTTCCGAGCAGTCTCCCGGACCTAGGCGGTTACTTCGTCACGATATCGGCTTTGATCGTCGCCAGCGCGGCTCCGAGATCGCGCTGCTCCGCCGCACCGACTTTGAACTTGTTGAGCGTCTGCACGAGGTCGGCGACGGCGGCTTGCCAGTCGTCTTCGGTGATCCCGAGACCTTTGTGCGAGCTCTTCATGTCGCGGCCGATGTAGACGCACGGACCGCCCGTCGCCGCGCAGAGCTGATCGACGACGAGCTGTCGGATGCGGCCCTTCGAGTTGTCGCTGACGCCCCCGAAGAACTTCTTGAGCTTCGGATCGGTGACGAGCCGGCCGATGAAGTCGTCGGTCACGGCGGCGAGCGCGTCGTATCCCCCGAGCCGCTGGTACAGCGTCGGTCCGGGAGCCGGGGTCTGGGCGCTCGCGGCGAGCGGGGCGAGCAACGCGCACAGCGCGAGGGCGGCGAACGCAAAACGCGCCCGCGCGAGAACGTGAGACATGGAACCCTCCGTTCCGAAGGCTGGGGTGGTGATCCCCGACGAAACGCTACGGAACTGCCGACGGATTCTCCCGGCGTGCGCAGGGGCATTTCGCTGAACGGAGCGCACCGTCTCCCCACGACGGCAGCCCTCGCGGCGGAACGTCCGGGGCACGAGCCGAACGCGCTCCGGAACCGGCTGCTCCCGTTCAGGAGGTTGCGTGAGGCGCGTAGTACGCTGGATCGGGTTTGTGCTGATCGCGGTCGTCGCGGTGGTCGCGGTCGCCTGTGTCGTCGTTGTCGTCTCCTCGAACCACGAGGTCGACGCGCACGTCGTCAGCGTGCCGCCGCCGCCGGTCCTCGGCCACGGCTCGGTGGAGCGCGGAAAGCACATCTTCAACTCGGTCTCGAGCTGCGTCGTTTGCCACCGCCCGGACGCCGGCGGCGGCCCGTTCATCAACGACCCCGCGATGGCGCTGCTGAACGCGCCGAACCTGACCCGTGGCCCGGGCGGCGTCGGCGTTCTCTACACCGACGCGGACTACGACCGCGCAATCCGGCGCGGGGTCCGCGCCGACGGGACGCGGCTGCTCATCATGCCGTCATGGGACTACGTCGCGATGACGGACGACGACGCCGCCTCGGTGATCGCCTACATCCGCAGCCTCCCGCCCGTCGACCGCGCGACGCCGCGCGTGAAGCTCGGCCCGGTCGGCCGGTTCTTGGTCGCGACGCACAAAGTCCCGTTCGACGCGAGTCGCATCGCGGACGAAGGCGTCCCGCCCGCATCGCCGGTTCCGGCCGGGACGAACGTCGCCTACGGCGCGTATCTGGTGCGGATCGGCGGGTGCATGGGCTGCCACGGCGCGCATCTCTCGGGCGGCCATCTCGCCGGACCGCCCGACGTCCCGCCCGCCTCGAACCTGACCCCGACCGGGATCGGCCCGTGGTCGTCCGCGGACTTCATCCGAACGCTCACCAAAGGCCGCGACCCGGCCGGTCACAACCTCAACGAGTTCATGCCGTGGCGCACGATCAGCACGATGACCGACGACGAGCTCGAAGCGATCTACAACTACCTGAAGCTGATCCCGGCAAGGCCCACCGGCACGGGCTGAAGCGCCGCCCTTGTCATGCTGAGCTTCTCGAAGCATGAGCCGCAAGGCACCGTGGTGCCCGTGGCTCATCCTTCGACAAGCTCAGGATGACACGCACTTGGGGGGAGCTATGTTGCGATGGTGCTTTGGGCGGCGGCGAGGCGGGCGATCGGGACGCGGTATGGGGAGCAACTGACGTAGTCGAGGCCGAGCTCGTCGCAGAACGCGACGCTGCTCGGTTCGCCGCCGTGCTCGCCGCAGATGCCGATCTTGAGGTCGGGCCGCGTGGCGCGACCCTTCTCGACGCCCATGCGCATGAGGCCGCCGACGCCGACGCGGTCGAGCACTTGGAACGGATCGTCCTTCAGGATCTTCAGTTCCAGATAACGCGGGATGAAGCTGGCTTCCGCGTCGTCGCGCGAGTAACCGTACGTCGTCTGCGTGAGGTCGTTCGTGCCGAAGCTGAAGAACTGCGCCACCGACGCGAGCTCGCCGGCGACGACGCACGCGCGCGGCAGCTCGACCATCGTTCCGATCCGGTACGGCACCTCGACGCCGCGCGTGAGGATCACCTCGTCGGCGACGAGCTTCGCCGCGTCGTACGTCGTGCGCATCTCCTCGATCGTCCCGACGCCCGGGATCATGACGTCCGGCCGCGCATCGACGCCGCGCGCGCGCAGATCGCACGCCGCCTCGAAGATCGCGCGCACCTGCATCGCGTAGATCTCGGGATACAAGATCCCCAGCCGGCAGACGCGCAGGCCCAGCATCGGGTTCTGCTCGTGCAGCGCGCGCACGCGCCCGAGGACGCGCATCTTCTCGACGTACTCCGGATCGCTCTCGCCCTTGGTGATGCGGAGCTCCGTCGTGGCGACGAGCAGCTCTTCCAGCGACGGCAAGAACTCGTGCAGCGGCGGGTCGAGCAGGCGGATCGTCACCGAATAGCCCGCCATCGCTTCGAGGATCCCGGCGAAGTCGTCCTTCTGGAACGGCAGCAGTTGCGCGAGCGCTTCGGCACGCACGTCCGGCGTGTCGCTGATGATCATTCGCTGCACGACGGGCAGCCGGTCCTGCTGCATGAACATGTGCTCGGTGCGGCACAGCCCGATCCCCGTCGCGCCGAGCTCGCGCGCCTTGCGCGCGTCCTCGGGCGTGTCGGCGTTGGCCCACACCTCGAGCCGCATCGCGCCGTCGGCCCAGCCGAGGAACTCCGCGAGCCAGTCCGGCAGCTTCGCGGGCGGCGGAATCAGCGCGAGCTTTCCGATCACGACGTTCCCCGTCGTGCCGTCGATCGTGATCCAGTCGCCTTCGTGCAGCAGGGCATCACCGATCGTCACGGTCTTCGCGCGATAGTCGACCTTCATCGCGTCGAACCCGGCGACGCACGGCTTTCCCATCCCGCGCGCCACCACCGCCGCGTGGGACGTGGCACCGCCGCGCGACGTCAGGACGCCGCGCGCCGCGATCATCCCGTGCACGTCGTCGGGTGCCGTCTCGACGCGCACCAGGATGACGTCGTCGCCGGCGTGGCCGCGCGCCGCGGCGGTGTCGGCGTCGAAGACGATCTGGCCGGTCGCCGCGCCCGGCGAGGCGTTGAGCCCTTTTCCGGCGACGGCGAACGTCTGGCTCGCGTCGATGCGCGCATGGAACAGCTGGTCGAGCGACGCGGCGTCGACGCGCCGCAGCGCCTCTTGCTTGTCGATGATCCCTTCGTGCACGAGGTCGAGCGCGATCCGCACCGCCGCCTCGGCGCTGCGCTTCCCGCTCCGCGTCTGCAGCATGTAGAGCTTGCCGCGCTCGACGGTGAACTCGAGGTCCTGCATGTCGCGGTAATGCGTTTCGAGCTGGTGCGCGATCGCGACGAACTGCGCGTAAACGTCGGGCTGCGAGCTCTGCAGGTCGGAGATCTTCATCGGCGTGCGGATGCCGGCGACGACGTCTTCCCCCTGCGCGTTGCGGAGGTACTCGCCGTAGAGGCACTTCTCGCCGGTGTTCGGGTCGCGCGTGAACGCGACGCCCGTCCCCGAGTCGTCGCCCATGTTGCCGAAGACCATCGTCACGACGCTGCAGGCGGTGCCCCAGTCGTCCGGGATCTTGTTGAACTTGCGGTAGTCGATCGCGCGCTTCGAGTGCCATGAGTCGAACACCGCGGCGATCGCGAGCTCGAGCTGCTCGTAGACGTCCTGCGGAAACGGCTCGCCGGTGTGGATGCGCACGATCTCGCGGAACTGCGCGATCACCTCGCGCCAGCGGTCGGCGCTGAGCTCCGGATCGGTCGCGACCCCGGCCTTCTGCTTCGCTTCCTCGACGACGTGGTCGAAGTCGTCCTTCGGGATGTCGAGCACCACGTTGCCGAACATCGCCATGAACCGCCGGTACGCGTCGTAGGCGAAGCGCTCGTTGCCGGTCAGCTTGGCAAGTCCGGCGACCGTCTCGTCGTTGAGCCCGAGGTTGAGGATCGTGTCCATCATCCCGGGCATCGAGACGCGTGCGCCGCTGCGGACGGAGACCAGCAGCGGGTTGGCGGCCCGGCCGAAGCCCTTTCCGGTGCGGCGCTCCAGCTCGCCGACCGACGTCCTGATCTGCTCGGCGAGACCGTCCGGGAAGGTCCGGCCGGCCTCGTAGAACGCCAAACAGACCTCGGTGGTAAGGATGAACCCCGGCGGGACCGGGAGCCCGGCCCGGGTCATCTCGGCGAGGCCGGCCCCTTTCCCGCCGAGCAGGTCTTTCAGCTCGCCGGAGCCTTCTTCGAAGAACCAGATCCGCCGCGGTCCGGCCTCGGCAGGCGGGGCGAGCACCGCGCCGTTCAGGGGCGGGTCTCCTTGCCCCACGGGCGTGCGTGGAAAATCATTGTAGCGCCGGGTCCGAACGGCGGAAAGTTTTTCCATCTGGTCCATGCTTGGTAAGTTTCCCACCGCTCGCCGATTTCACGCCCACCTTTGGAGGGCTGGCTTGCCTCCTGTTCCGCCGTTTGGCGAAGGGGCCGTGCGGGCTACCGGGCGTCGTGGAAGATGAGGCCGAGCGTCAGCCGCTCGCCTTGCCGTACCTCGGAGACCCCGTGCCGAAACGCCGTCCGGACGCTGCCGCGAGTACCTCGGACCGGGCGCACGGCGTTCGGGAACACCACCGCGTCGCCGCGGGCCAGCGGCACGACGTGGGCGAGGCTCTGCTTGCGCGGCCGCTGCTCGACGAGCACGAACTCGCCGCCCTCGAACTCCGCGCGCGGTTCGCTCAGGAGCACCGTCGCCTGGAGCGGAAACGCCACATCACCGTACAGGTCCCGGTGGAGCGCGTTGTGATCGCCGGCGCGATAGCGCAGCAGCAGCGGCGTCGGGCGCTCCTGGCCGGCCGCGCGGCAGCGCTCGAGAAACTCGGCCAGCGTCGCGGGATAGCGGGTGTCCTCGCGCAGCGCCTCGGCCCACGCGTTCGCCACCGGCGCGAGCCGAGCATAGAGCGCTTCGCGCAGCTCGGCGACCGCGCGCGGCAGCGGATACGCGAAGTACCGGTAGACGCCGCGTCCGTAGCCGTGCCGCTCCATGACGACCGTATTGCGGAACGCCGCGTCGTCGTCGAACGCCGCGCGGAGCTCGGCGCACCGTTCGGGCGGCAGCAGCGCAGGCAGAACCGCGTATCCGCGCTCCTCGAGCTCTTCGATCACCATCCGTATGACCGCGCGGCGCTCGGGCGCGTTTGCGTCGCGGTTGCTCTCGCATTCCGCCGTCGTGCCAGTCATCTGGCACAGCGCCGCGCTACAACAACGTCGTGTACCGCCCGCCGGAGATCATTCTTGACCTTTTCGCCGTGTACCGGCGCGCCGCCGGCCTTCCAATGATCGAACGCGACGCTCTATTGCGCTTATTTGCAGCGACTGACGCTCCAGTTGAGCCAGCACCGCCGCAAGCAGATCCGGCGAAGGTGATTCCGCTTCCGGTGCGGCCTCGCGTCCCGTCGCGAGATACCACGCGGTGACCCCGAGGATATGTGCCAACTTCAGGCCGACGACGAAGCTCGCGCTTTTCGTCTGTCCCGACTCCATCTGACGGATCGCTCCTTCGGTGACCCCGACGGCGTGCGCGAGCGCGCTCGGTGTCATGTGGCGGCGCGTCCGCAGCGACCGCAGACGATCCCCGAAGGACTCGGACACGCCGGAAGTATACGGGCCGGGTCGCGGAGTGTGGTATTGCGCCGTACGCGCGAGTATGCTACCTCTGTGCTCGCCGTCGATCGCTCCTGCGAGCCCTCACGAGTGGTGCTCGCCTACACCCCGGGACCGGTCGACGGCGCCCGACGCCGGAACGGAGAGCCGGAGCGTCCTCGCGTAGGATCGTGCATGCTGCCGCGCCTCTCGTTTGTCGTCGCCGTGACGTCGCTCGTCCTCGTCCTTTCCGGACGAATCACGCCCGCGTTCGGGGCCGAGCCGGCCGCCGCGCCGAGCGCCTCCCCGAGCGCGTCGCCCGCCGCCTCGCCGTCCCCGTCGCCCGGTCCGACGATGGTGTGGCGCAACATCGGGCCCTCCGTCGCGGGCGGCCGCGTCGCGACGGTGGCGGGGACCGATCTCGATCGCGCGCTGCTCTATGCCGGCGCCGCGGGCGGCGGCGTCTGGCGTTCGTCGAACGGTGGAACCGACTGGACGCCGGTCTTCGACAAGGCGGGTTCGCAATCGGTCGGCGCGATCGCGATCTCGCCGCACGACAAGAACGACGTGTGGGTCGGAACCGGCGAGGCGTGGCCGCGGAACGACGTGATTCCCGGCGACGGGATCTACCATTCGACCGACGGCGCCAAGACGTGGACGCGCATGGGACTCGAGCACACCTCGCAGATCGCGCGCGTCCTGATCGATCCGCGCGACGCGAAGCGCGTGCTGGTCGCCGCGCTCGGGGATCCGTTCCGCGACAACCCCGAGCGCGGCGTCTTTCGCACGACCGACGGCGGCCGCACGTGGAGCAAAACGCTCTACGGGGGGCCCGGCGCCGGCGCATCCGACCTCGCCATGGACCCGAAGAATCCCGACGTGCTCTACGCCGGGATGTGGCGCTTCCGGCGCTCGGCATGGCGCCTGAGCAGCGGCGGCGACGACGACGGCATCTACAAGTCGGCCGACGGCGGCGCGACGTGGAAGCGCCTGACCGGCAGCGGTCTGCCTGCGGGGATGACGGGCCGCGTCGCGCTCGCGATCGCGCCGAGCGACGCGCGCCGCATCTACGCGCTGATCGAATCGAAGGACGGGCTCTTGTGGCGCTCCGACGACGCGGGCGCGACGTGGAAGATGACGTCGAGCAACACGCTGATCAACGAGCGCCCGTTCTACTACTCGCGCGTCGTCGTCGACCCGCACGACGCGGACCATCTCTTCTCCGTCTCGGTGCTGCTCGCCGAGAGCACGAACGGCGGCAAGACGTGGCACGTCAGCGGGAAGCGGCTGCACGGCGACCACCACGACCTGTGGATCTCCGCCGACGGCCGCACGGTTCTCGAAGGGAACGACGGCGGCGTCGCGCTCTCGCACGACGGGGGCTCGACCTGGACGTGGCGCAACGTGCTGCCGATCGGGCAGTTCTATCACGTCGCGTACGACCTGCGAAACCCGTATCACCTCTGCGGCGGCCTGCAGGACAACGGCGCGTGGTGCGCGCCGTCGCGGACCGGTGACGAGGTCGGGATCCTCGCACGCGACTGGCTCAAAGTCGGCGGCGGCGACGGCACCTACGTCGTTCCGAACCCGCGCGACCCCGAGACGATCTGGCTGACGGCGGGCGGCGGCGACAACCAGGGCGAGATGCTCCGCTACGACGGGCGGACGCGGAACGCGGTCGACGTCTCGCCGTACCTGCGCGATCAGAACGTCGTGCTGCCGTCGCGGCTGAAGTACCGCTTCAACTGGGAGACGCCGATCGCGTTCGACCCGTTCGATCCGCGCGCGGTCTACGCCGGCGGAAACGTCCTGTTCCGCACGACCGACCGCGGCATGCACTGGACGCCGATCAGTCCGGAGCTGACGCGGAATCTTCGCGAGCGCCAGATTCTTTCCGGCGGCCCCCTCACGCTCGACGTCACCGGCGCCGAGACGTTCGACACGATTCTCGCGGTCGCGCCGTCGCCGCTCGCGCGCAAGCTGATCTGGATCGCGACCGACGACGGGCTCGTCCAGCTCACGCGCGACGGCGGCCGCCGCTGGGCGAACGTCTCGATCCCCGGGATCGACGCCGACGGCCGGATCCCGTCGCTCGAACCCTCGCACCACGCCGCCGGCCGCGCGTACGCCGTGGTCGACCGACACTACACCGGCGACCGGGCGCCGTACGTCTACGTCACGAACGACTACGGCAAGAGCTGGCGCGCGATCACGAGCGGCCTGCCGCAGAGCGAGGTGCACGTCGTGCGCGAGGACCCGCGCGATCCGCGCGTCCTGTACGCGGGGACGGGCAAGGGCGTGTGGTGGAGCAGCGACGCGGGCAGCTCGTGGCGCGCGTTTCCGGCGCCGCTGCCCGCGGTCGAAGTGCGCGATCTCGCCGTGCAGCCGGTCGCCGGCGACTTGATCGCCGCGACGCACGGCCGCGGGCTCTACGTCTTCGACGATCTGGCGGCGCTCCGGCCGCGAGCCGAGCGGCCGGCGGAGGCACGGCTCTTTCCGCCGCGTGACGCGCAGCCGCTGCAGCGCTCGACGCCCACCGTGAACGACCGGGCCGCGGGCGAGGACGCGGCGCCGGCGTCGTTCACGTTCTGGCAGGCCGCGCGGGCGAAGTCGGCCCCGGTGTTCGAGATCGTCGACGCCCGCGGAACGGTCGTGCGGCACATCGCCGGAACGCACGACGAGGACGGCGAGGACGTACCGAACGTGCCGAACGCCGCCGGATACAACCGCGTCCGCTGGCAGCTCGATCTCGATCCGCCGGTGCCGTGGCGGCGCATCGCAAGATGGGATCGCGGTCCGGAGAACGGCCCGCCGGCCCTGAGCGGAACGTACCGCGTGCGCATGCGCCGCGACGGTGCGACGTACGAGCAGACGATTCGCGTGCTGCGCGACCGCCGCGTCGCCTCAGCCGCGGACGAGCGAACCGGCTACGGCTTTCAGAGGGCGATGTTCGCCGAGCTCTCCGCGCTCGACGACGCGCTGAACGGACTGGATAACGTCCGCGCTCAGCTCCCCGACCGCATCGCGGCGGCGAAGGACCCCGCGCTCGCCGAGCGCGCGCGCGCCGTTCTCGCCGAAGCGAAGCGCCTGGAGGACAGGATCAGCTCGCAGCCGGTGAACGATCAAGACGACGACTTTCTGGAAGACCTCTTGCGCGAGCGCGTCCTGACGTTCATCAGCAACTTCAGCCCCGGTCCGCCGACGGCCGCGATGCAGGCGGAGGGCGCGGCGCTCCGGCGCGAAGGTGCAGCGGCCGTCGCCGCCTATCGCACGTTCGTCGCGCGCCGCGTCGGGCCGCTCAACGTCGCGCTGCGCGGCGCGGGACTGGTCGCCGTCGACCTCAACGCCGTTCCGCCGAAGGTCAAGCCCGACCCGAACGCCGACGAGCACGCGAGGCGCGGCGAAGCTGCGCAGTAGCGGTCAGCCGGCGTCGTCCGGGAGCTTCTCCGAGATCTGGAACAGCCGGTGCATCTCCGTCAGCTCGAGGACACGGCGGACCGAGCGCGCCTCCGTCACGAGCATGATCGCGCAGTCGGGGAGACGGCGGCGAAGCCGGACCAGCGCGCTCAGAAAGGCGCTGTCGAGATAGCGGACCTCCGAAAGATCGATCACGATCGGAAGGCGGCCGTCGAGCTCCGACAGGCGGGCCTCGACCTGGCTCTCCTTCCAAATATCAAGCTCGCCGTTGAACGAAACGACGTGCGGACGATCCACTGGGGGCCTCACTGTCGGACGAGGAAACCCGCGGCGAGGATGAGACCTCGTCACGGTGCCCCTCTAACGTAGCAGACCCAGGCTGGGAAGTCCTATGGACCTCGCGCACTACGCCACGACTTCGGTTCCCAGACCGCCGAGTGCCGCGTCGATCGCGCCGTATCCCGCGCCTGCCACGACGGCGCGCTTGGCTCCGGTCCGTACGGCAGCGATCGCGGCCCGCATCTTCGGGATCATGCCATCGGTGAACGTCCCGTCCGCGATGAGCCGCTCGGCCTCCGCGACGGTCAACCGAGGGATCACAGAGGCGGGGTCCGAGACGTCGCGCCGGACGCCGGCGACGTTCGTGATCACGACGTACGCGTCGGCGCGCAGCGCCCCCGCAAGCGCGCCGGCGGCCGTATCGGCGTTGCAGTTGAGCGCGCCGCCGCCCTCGACGTCCAGGCCGAGCGGGGCGACGACCACCACGAAGCCTGCCTCGAGCAGCGCGCGCGGCGCGGTCGGGTCGACCCCGGAGATCTCGCCGACGTAGCCGAGATCGACCCCGTTCACGGCGCCGGCCCGCCGTGCGCCGAGCAAGTTCCCGTCCTCGCCGGAGATGCCGACCGCCCGCGCGCCGCGGGCGGCGAGCGAACGGACCAGCGCCTTGTTCACCGTCCCGCAGAGCACGTACTCGACGACGTCGCGCGTCGCGCGGCCGGTGACGCGCAGCCCCTGGACGCGGACCTCGTCGATCGCCTTCGCATCGAGCTCGGCGTCGATCTGCGGCCCGCCGCCGTGAACCAAGACGACGCGCTCGCCGCGCGCCGCGAGCGTGGCGATCTCGTCGAGGGTCGGGTCGTCGCTCCCCGGCGCGGCCATGGCGTTCCCGCCGTACTTGAGCACGATCAGCACACAGGGGCGCTCGGTGATCGGCGCCGTACGCTCCTGCTGCGATGGAGCCGCGCGTCGATTTTCTCGCCGACCTGACCGTCGCGCTCGCCGCCGCCGCGGTCGCCGGGCTCGTCGCCGGGCGCCTCCGGCTGAACCCGATCCTCGGCTACCTCGCCGCCGGCATCCTGATCGGCCCGTTCACGCCCGGGTACGTGGCGCGTGCCGACACGCTGAGCACCCTCGCGACGCTGGGTCTCATCTTTCTGCTGTTCAGCCTCGGCTTGGGCTTTTCGTTCACCGAGATCCGCACGCTCGGGGCGCGAGCGCTGCTCGGCAACGCCGCCGTGATGGCGTTGCTCACCGCGGTCGCGGCGGCGGGCGCGCGCGCGGCCGGCGCGGTGCATCCGCTGACGATGGCGCTGACCACGACCGTCTCGAGCACCGCGGTCGGCGCGGCGCTGCTGCGCGAGTGGGACGTGGAGCTCCGGCCGCCCGGCCGCTACGCGCTGGCGCAGCAGGTCGTGCAAGACCTCGCCGCGGTCGCGCTGCTGGTGGTGACGACCGCGCCGGCCGAGTCGCTGACCGTCGCCGGGATTCTGATCCCGGTGCTCAAGGCGATCGCGTTCGTCGCGATCGCGCTCGTCCTCGGCGCGACCGTGATCTCGCGGGTGGTCGGGCGCATCCTCGCACGCGCGCCGGCCGACGCGCTGTTCGCCGCGTTCGCGGCGCTCGCGCTGGTGGCGGCGTGGCTCGGCGAGCTGGTCGGGCTCTCGTTCGAGTTCGGCGCCTTCGTCGCCGGCGCGGTGATCTCCGAAGCCGCGGGAAGCCGCATGGTGGCGTCGGTCGTCGCGCCGTTCCGCGCGCTCTTCGTCGCGCTGTTCTTCGTCTCGGTGGGGATGCTGCTCGATCCGCGCGCGCTCGCCGCGCAGTGGCCGGCCGTGCTCGGGCTCGGGGCGGCGTTCGTCGTCGTTCGCTTCGCGGCGTGGAGCGCGCTGGCGCGGCTCGGCGGGATGGCGCTCGGCGGCGCGATCCTGGTCGGTATCGCGATGACGTCGCTCGGCGAGTTCAACGTCGTGCTGGTGAACGCGGCGCTCGGAGCGCGTCGCATCGACGCGCGCGAGTCGCAGTTGCTCCTCGCGGTCGTCTTCTTCACGGTCGTCGTCACCGTGATCGCGGGACCGTTCGCGCGCCGCTTTCGCGACGATGCGGAGCCGTACGGCCCGCCCGAGGGCACGCTGGTCGAAGACGCGCAACCGGTGGTCGCGATCGTCGGCTACGGCCGCGTGGGGCGAACCGTCGGCGCGGTGCTGCGCGAGTCGGGCGTTCCGTTCGCGGCGCTCGAGCGGGACCGCGTCGCGGTCGAGCGCGCGCGGGCCGACGGCGTCGACGTGGTCGGTGGCGACGGCACCGATCCGGTCGCGCTCGAGCGCGTCGTGCGGCCGAGCACGCGCATCGTGCTCGCCACCGCGGCCGACGGCGTCGCCAACGCGACGATCGTGCACCGCATCGCCGGGATGACGGACGCGCAGGTCATCGCGCGCGCGACGCGCGGCTC
>DASWSC010000021.1:0-6754 GCA_036402855.1 Candidatus Elarobacter sp.
CGACCATCGCCTCCATCTCGACGCCGGTCTGTCCGACGGTCGTCGCGCGCGCTTCGATCCGCACCACGGCGTCGCCGTCCCATTCGAAGGCGACGTCGACGGCGCCGAGCGGGATCGGGTGCGCGAGCGGGATCAGCTCCGCGGTGCGCTTCGCCGCCATGATCCCGGCGAGCTGCGCGGCCGCGAAGGCATCGCCTTTGGCGAGCGCGGCGGTGCGCAGCGCGTGCGCGGCCTCGGCGCTGAGGCGCACGCGGGCCTCGGCTCGCGCCGTGCGGGACGTCGCCGCTTTCGCGCCGACGTCGACCATCGCCAGCGAACCGTCGTCGCGCACGTGCGACAGCTTCGGTGTCACGTTCATAGGAACGCGAGATCCGTCGCTTGCGGCACCACGTCGTTCTCTCGCAGCCACGCGGCGTCATAGAGGCGCGAACGATACCGTTCCCCGCCGTCGCACAGCACCGTGACGACGGTGCTGCGCGCGGGGAGCGTCCGGGCGTAGCGGGCCGCCGCAGCGACGTTCAGCGCGGCGGAGCCGCCGACGAAGAGACCCTCCTCGCGGACCAGCCAGTGTGCCATCTCGGTGAGCGTGCGATCGTCGACGCGGAGCGCGTCGTCGACCGGCGCGCCGGCGAAGTTCGCGACGATCCGCTTGATCCCGATCCCTTCGGCGTTCGAGTCGCCCTCGGTCGCCAGCTCGCCCGTCCTCACGTAGCTGAAGAGCGCCGAACCGTACGGATCGGCCAGGATCACGCGAATCGACGGATCGTGCGCCTTGAGGGCACGGCCCGCGCCCGCGATCGTCCCGCCGGTCCCGGCGGCGGCGACGAACGCGTCCAGCCTGCCGCCGGTCTGCGCGATGATCTCGGGGCCGGTGGTGCGCTCGTGCGCGTCGCGGTTCGCCGTGTTCTCGAACTGGTTGGCCCAGACGGCGCCCGGCGTCGCCTCGGCGATCCGGCGCGCCTCGTGGTAGTAGTTCGCGTCGTTCGTGTACGGCGCGGCGGGGACGACGCGCAAGTCCGCGCCGTACGTGCGCAACAGCCCGTACTTCTCCGGCGCATGGTCGTCGGGCATCACGATGATCGTTCGATACCCGCGCGCGTTGCCGACCAGCGTCAACCCGATCCCGGTGTTCCCCGCGGTCCCTTCGACGACGATCCCGCCCGGTCGCAGCAGACCGCGCGCCTCGAAGTCTTCGATGATGCCGCGCGCGGCGCGATCTTTCAC
Organism: Candidatus Elarobacter sp.; assembly: GCA_036402855.1. GTDB lineage: Bacteria > Vulcanimicrobiota > Vulcanimicrobiia > Vulcanimicrobiales > Vulcanimicrobiaceae > Vulcanimicrobium. Next base: position 1,225 of record DASWSC010000021.1, read on the forward strand.
CGAACCGCCGGGGTTGAGGAACTCCGCCTTGCCGAGGATCGTGCGGCCGATCGCCGCCGAAAGTTTCGGGAGCGCGATCAGCGGCGTGTTCCCGACTGCGCCGGCGAAGCCGTCGGCTGCCGTCGTTGCTGCGATGGGTGAGGGATTCGGCACGGTGCGGTGAACGTCGTCCGGCGAGGATGACGGTTCCTGTTGGCCTGGACGGCGCTCTCGGGTTATACAGCGCGGCCGGCGACGCATTCGCGGGCCGGCGCCTCGGGTTCGGAGGCGGCCGCGCGGTGCTCGCCGCACGCTTCGCGGCTCACCGCGGCGCGACCGGCGAACAGATCGCCGCGAGCGCGATCGCCGGCGCGCTCGCCGAGGCGGGCCTGATCGACACCGTCGTCCCCGCGGACGCCGGCGCGCAGACACGGGTGCTCCTGCTGGCCGACGCGCCGCTCCGCTCGGCGTGGATCGTCGCCGCGATTCCGGGGCTCCCCGCCGGGGCGGCCGACATCGTCCGCTGGCACCGCGAGCACGACGACGGCACCGGCGTCCCCGACCGGCTGCGCTGGGACGGGATCCCCGCCGACGCCGCGGCGCTGGGGATCGCGCAGGCGTTCTTGGAGGCGCTGGAAGACGCCGAGCAGCCGCGCGAGCCGGCCGAAGCGCTTTTCGCGCTCGCCGCCGAGAGCGGACGCCGCTTTCGCGTCGAGCTCATCCGGACGTTCCGCGACTTCGTCCTGGCGACGCCCGACTGGGAGTCCGCGCCGTTCCCCGCGCTGCCCGCGATCGACGAGGACGCGATGCTCGCCGGGCTCGCGGCGAAGATCGACGCCCGCGATCCCGCGACGGGCCGCCGCAGCGAGCGGATCGCCGCGACCGCGGCCGCGCTCGCGACGCGGGTCGGCGCCGATCCGGCCGCGACGACGCGGCTCGCCCGGCTCACCGCGCTCGAGCGCGCGCGTCCGGCCGCGGAGGAACCGGAGTTCGACCCGCTCTCGCGGTTCGCGCGCGACCACCGCGCGGCCGCGGCCGAGCACGCCGCCGCGATCGCGGCCGCCGTTCCGGCCTACGCCGCGGATGCGGGGCTCCTCCGGGCGTGCGCCGCCTGGCACGAGGACGGGGCGCAGGACCGCAGCGCGGCGATCGTCGCGGTCGTCGCGGCGGCCGACGCGCTCCCGGCCGCCGACGCACCGCGCCGCATCGCCGCCGCGGCGGGGAGCCAGTTCGATCCCGAGGTCGCGCGGACGTATCTCGCCGGGCTGGGTGCCGCGACGTGATGGACCTTCCCGCGCGCACGCGCCGCGTCTCGGGAACTCGGCTGCTCGACCTCTGCCGCGAGCGCGGGATCACCAGCGTCGTCGACCCGATGATGGGCGTCCCGATGCACCTCAACGTGCTCAAGCGGCACGGGATCGCGGTGCACGGCGGCGACCTGCTCGAGTGGTTCGTCCGCGCCGGTGAAGGGCTCGTCGTCAACGACTTCACGATTCTGCGCGACAACGAGGTCGCAGAGCTCGTCGAGATGCTCCCCGGCCGCATCTATCCGACCGACCTCTTCCGCGCGTGGGAAGGCGTCTTCTTCAGCGAGGACCAGGCGCGCTATCTCGGCGTGTGGCACGCGAACGTGCACGCGCTGCGCAGCGACGGACAGACCGGGCTGGCGGTGCTCGGACTGTGGCACGTCCTCTGCCACTGGCTGCTCAAAGCGCGCTACCCCGACGAGATGCTCGACGTTCCGCCGAGCGAGCTTGCGTGGCACTACATCCGCGAGACGCAGCGCTGGGTCGTCGAGAACCGCCGGCGCAACACGATCCGCCGCGCCGACGTCGCGACGACGCTCGGCGCGGTCCGTGCCGACGCCGTCTATCTCGCTCCGCCGGGCCGCCTCGGCGCGAAGCGCATCGACGCGCGCGTCTGGATGTGGGAAGCCTGGTGGCAGGGCGACCCGTATCTCAACGTCGAGCGCCTCTTCCGCGACACGGTCTTCGGCGGGCGAACCGCCGACGACGGCAGCTACGATCGCGCGATCACCGAGGTCCTCGCCGCCGCCGGCGACGCGCCCTATGTCATCGTGCAGTCCACCGCACGCGAAGCGCCGCGCTTCGAGCGCCTCCTCCACACGCAGCGCGCCCACGTCGAGACCGTCGCCCCCGCCGAAGACGAAATCTACATCATCGGCAAACGCTGAGCCGCCCCCGTGTCATCGTGAGCCGCCCCCGTGTCATCGTGAGCGGCCTCAATGTCATCCTGAGCCTGTCGAAGGATGCGCCGTAGGGCACCGTGGTGCCCCTGGCTCATGCTTCGACAGGCTCAGCATGACGTTGGGGCGTTACCGGGTGGGGGTGGCGCTTTGGAAGCGGTACCAGACGAGGCAGAGGAGGGCGAGGATCACGCTCACGATGCCGTGCTTGGTGTGGACTCCGGCCGGATAGAAGTGGCCGGTCCAGTAGAGCACCGCGATGATGAGGAAGATGACGGCGAGGATGAGCGCGAGCTGTTTCATCGGATCACTTTCGTAACGAAGAGGGCGAACGAGGCGCCGCCGGCCGCGATGCAGTACCACGCGAACGGCGAGAGGTCGTTGTGCCGGAAGTACCGCGTGAGGAATGCGACCGAGGCGTACGCGGTGATGCCGGCGAGAACGCCGCCGACGACGGCTTGCACCAGCACCACGTGCGCGTCGGGTGCGAAGAGCTTCGGAAACTCGAGCAGGCTCGCCGCCAGAATGACGGGCGTCGCGAGCAGGAACGAGTAGCGCGCGGCGTCGTCGTGATGAAGGTCGCGCAGCAGTCCGGCGACGATCGCCGATCCGGAGCGCGAGATCCCCGGCAGCAGCGCGAGCGATTGCGCGAAGCCGACGAAGACGCCGTCTTGCGGCCGCAACTCCTCCAGCCGGCGATGGGGCGCGCGCTCACCGCCTTGTCCGGAGCGGGTCGACGGATGCTGCCGCCGTCGCAGCCACTCGCCGAACAGCATCAGGAACCCGTTCGCGAACAGGAACAGCGAGACGGGCACGGGCGAGGCGAAGAGCTTCTTCACGCTCGACTCGAGCAGGACGCCGAGCACGCCGACCGGGATCGTTCCGGCGACCAGCAGCCATGCGGTGCGCTCGTCGGCGTCGTCGCTGAGCCGGCCGCGAACGACGCTCGCGACAAGCGCGCGCACGATCGCGATCCAGTCGCGGCGGTAGAAGACGATCAGCGCGAGCGCCGTCCCGAGGTGCAACACGACGACGAACGCGAGGAACGACTCCGAACCCTCGTCGACGTTCCAGTGCAGCAGCGCGGGGATCAGCACGGTGTGCCCCAGGCTGCTAACCGGAAACAGTTCGCTGACGCCCTGCAGGACCGCGAGAATCATCGCTTGCGCGAACGTCACAACGCGGCTCGGTTCGCACGCGGGGGAGGCTTTCCCGCTCGCGCGGAAGGCGTGCACGTGAGTGACGCACGCTCGCACCGCCGGCTCTCCGATGCGCCGATGCTGGTCGCGTATACGATCGGAGACGAGTTCGAGAAAGCGCACACCGAGACGTACGACATCGGTTTGGGCGGGCTGGCGCTGTACGCGGACACCGAGCTCCCGCCCGGCCAACCGCTCCGCATCGAGGTCGAGCTGCGCGGTGACCCGCGCCCGCCGCTGCAGCTCAGCGGCGAGGTGCGGTGGTCGCGCTACGATCCGGCGATCGAGAAGTACCGGACCGGCGTCGAGTTCACCGGCCGGACGCCGGAGCAGGAGGCGCAGCTCCTGACCTACGTCGAGACGATGTACAAACTCAGAGACCTCGGAGTGCTGTAGCTCCGAGGTCTCTTCGGTCGTCGGGCCTGGCCCGGCTTATTGCGACGAGAAGTCGACGGTGAAGATGTAGTCCGCGGCGATCGGCTTGCAGTCGCGGATCTCGGTCTGGAACGTCGACTGACGCGCTGCGCTCAGCGCCGCGGAGTTCAGCACCGAGCTCGGCGAGCTCTGGACCCTCGTGCTCGTGACGCGGCTCGTCGCGTCGAGCGAGACGATCACCTGAACGGTGCCGCTGATCCCTTGCTGCTGCGCGAGGGCGGGGGTGTCGGGCTCGACCGCGCGGATCGTCGTCGCGGGGACGTTCGGGCGCGCGCAGGTGGCGGGCGTCGGCGTCGGCCTCGGCGTCGGGGCCGCGGTCGCCGGTGCAGCCGTCGCGGGCGGCGCGGTGGACGGCGCGGACGTGCCCTGGCCTTGCGGGATCCCCTGCGTGTTGCCGGTCGTGTACTGGTTCGTCCGCTCCGTCGTCGTCGCACCGCGCGACTCGGTCTTCGCCGTGTTGATCTTGATCTTCGGCTGCTGCGGCGCGGGCGTCTGCTGCGGCGGAGGCGTCTGCTTCGGCGGCGGCGTCGGCGGCGGGGTCGGGTGCGGGGTCGGCGTCGGCGGCGGCGTCGGCGGCGGCGTGGGGACGCGCACGACCGTCACCTTTTGCGGCTGGTCTTCTTCCGCTTGGGTGCGCTCGAACTTGAGGAACGGCCCTGCGATGAGGTGCAGCACGATCGAAAGCGCGAACCCGTAGGCAAGGAAGTTCTTCGCCCGCTCCGCGGTACCGACCGGGGGCGGTGTCGAGGCGTTGTTGCTCGCCATCTAGCTCCCCGTCTGTCCTTCGGGGGCGCCCTCGACGTGGTTGGCAAGCCCGAAGGTGGTGAGGTTCGCACCCTTCGCGGCGTCCATCACGCGCAGGATCGTCCCGAAGCTCGCCTTCGGGTTCGCCTTGATGATCACGGTCTTCAGGCCGCTGCCCGTGCTTTTCACGAGCTCCGCGAACTGCTGCTTCGCCTGCATCTCGTTGACGATGCTCGAGCCGATCTGCACCTGGTTCTTCTCGTCGACCCGCACGACGATCTGCGACTGGTGCACCTTCTCGGTGTTCTTGGCGTCGGGGAGCTTCGGCTCTTTGACGACCGAGGCGAGGATGATGAAGATGATCAGCAAGACCAGCAACACGTCCGTGAAGGGCGTGATGTTGATCGTCGACATCACTTCTTCTTCGCCTTGTCCGGTGGAGACGGCCACGGAGTAGGTTTCCTTCTCTCTCGGCTACGAGGTGACGAAGCCGACGTCGTCGAGCCCGGCGATCTTCGCGGCGTCGAGGATCTTGATGATCTCGCCGTACGGCGCCTTGATGTCGGCGGTCAGCGAGACGTGCTTGTCGCCCCGCCGCGCCTTGACGTCCGCCATGTCCGCGTAGATGTGCGCGTCGTTCGAAGGCTTGCCGTCGACGAAGATCTTCCCGGTTTCGTTGACGAGCACTTCGATGCTGTCCGTCTTCTTCTGCTGCTGGACCGGCGTGTTGTCGTTCTTGTCGGGCAGCTGCTTCTCGAATCCGGGCGGGGCGACGAGCGCCGCGAGGATCATGAAGATGATGAGCAGGACCAGCAGCACGTCCGTGAACGGCGTGATGTTGATCTCGGCCATTACCTCTTGGTCTTGCTGAGCGGAGACCATGCTCATGAGTCGAGCCCTTCGGTCCTAAGGTTCAAGCGCCGCGCTACTTCGTCGCGCCGGTCGTGCCCGGCTGATAGAGATCGGT
>DASWSC010000022.1:0-5722 GCA_036402855.1 Candidatus Elarobacter sp.
ACACCGCCCCCGGCCGGTCCGCTCTCGCTCTCGCAGACGGCGGCCGCGCTCACGCTCGCCGGTCAGACGGCGAACGTGACGGTGAGCGAGGCGGGCTACGCCGGTTCGGTTACCGCCGACGCGAGCGCATGCGCCAACGTCGCGACGATCGCACCGGCGTCGGCGAGCGCCCCCGCGTCGTTCACGCTCACCGCGCACGGTTCCGGCGCGTGCACGATCGCGTTCGTCGACGCCTTCGGACAACGCGTCTCGCTCAGCGTCGGCGTGACGATCACGCAAGGGGGTATCCAGTGAGCGGGCGCCGCACCGCCGCCGCGATCCTCGCGGCGGCATCGCTGACGGCATGCGGCGGAGGCGCGCGCAGCGTGCCCCCGCAGCGCGGCGCGGCGCCGGCGGCCCGCGTCCGCGTGGCGCTCACGATGCACTGGCCGGCGCGTCCGCAGAGCGCGCGTCGACGGCCCTCGTTCGTCTCGCCGTCGGCGGCGAGCGTCATCGTCGAGGTGAACCCCGATGCGTCGGTGCCGGGTCCGATCACCTTCGGGAACGCGCCGGCCGGCGGCGGAACCTCGACCGTCGCGATCGACGCGCCGCCGGGCGCGGACGTCTTCTTCATCTCCCTCTACGATCAGCCGCAGACGCCGGGAGAGACGGCGACCGCCGGCAACGAGCTCGGGCACGTTCGTCTCGCGCAGACGATCGTCGCGAACGCGACCAACACGCTGAACGCCACGGTGATCGGCACGGTCGCCGCGGTGCGGATCGGTCCGCTGCCGAACCAGCCGAACGTCATCACGCAGCCGCCGGCGAGCCCCGCGGCGTACGAGCTGGTGGGACGCACGCCCGCGACGTTCGCCGTCGCGCCGCTCGACGCGGGCGGGAACGTGATCCTCCAGCCGGATGCACCGCCCGCCATCACCGTGGCGGTGAACCCGCGCGCCGCCGGCTTGATGTCGGTGACGCCGGTGAGCGGCACGACGGATCAGTTCACCGTCCAGGCGGTCGCGCCGAACAGCACGACGTATCCGACCGCGCTCGTCGCGACGGCGACCGACGCGAACGGCAGCATCGCGACCAGCTCGACCGTCGTCGACGTGACGAGCGCCGTCTACGTGGCGTACGCGAACAACGGCGCTCCGTCCGTCGCGCGGTTCGATCCGCACGGGAACGTCCTCGCGCTCGCGCCCGGCGCATTCCCGGGGCTGATGAACCCCGTCGCGTGCGCCTACGACCCCGACGACCGCACGATCTTCGTCGCCGATGCCGGCGCCGGGAAGGTGCTCGCGTTCGACGAGGACGGCGCCGCTCGCGCCGGCTTCAGCGCGCCGGCGACCGCGGGCGTGAACGGCGTGACGTACGACGCTCACGACGGGAACGTGTACGCGTCCGACGGCGCCGGCGTCACGATCTTCGCACCCGGCGGCGGTCCCCCGCGCGGCGGCGGTCCGTCGGCGTTCGGCGCGCCGAACGCGCAAGGGATCGCGTTCGTCGACTCGGCGCTGAACCAGCCGCTCGACGAGCTCGCCGTGGGCGACGCCTCGTCGCCCCGGCTCGGGCTGTACGCCGAGAGCGGCTCGGCGGCGGGCGGCGCCGCGTTGAACGCCGCGCCGGTCGCGGTCGCGTACGGCTGGCCCGTCGCGTCGAACTTCAACCAGTCGCCGCAGACGAGGGCGCAACTGTACGTCACCATCGCGGGCGGCGTCGCCGCGCTCGACCCCTTCGGTACGTCGATCGCGAGCGCCGCGAACGGCGGCGTCCCGTTCGGGATCGCCGTCGACCCGAACACGCGCGAGCCGGTCGTCACCGAGCGCTCCGGCAACGCCGTCACCACGTACCTCGACGATCTGAGCGCCGTCGACCAAGCGCGGTCGTTCCGGACGCCGTCGTCACTCAGTCTCACGCAGCCGCAGGGAGTGTGTCATGTCTTCTAAGCTCGCGCCGGCGCTCGCGCTCGCGATCCTCGCCGGCGTCTCGGCGGCACAGGCCGACGCGCGGCCGCACCACCGGCCGGCGGCGCTTCACCATGCGCGTCTGTCGCAACGCGTCGCCTTCATGGGCTATCTGCGCGACGCGCGGCAGGTCACGGTGTACGACGACGGCCACGCCGTGGTGGCGGCGCCGCGCGCGCCCGCGCCGGCGACGCCGCGCGACCGGCTCAAGGCGCTGCTGCGCGGGTCGCACCAACCGACGATGCCGCCCGTTCAGCTCCGGCTCGATCTTGCGCGGTACGGCCCGCTGCGCGGCGACGTCCCGAAGAGCGTCCGGAACCGGATCCTGTTCGACATCGACCATCCGCCGCAGCGGTACGCGCCGGACCGCGTCATCGTGCTCTTCAAGCCGGGCGTGACCGCGGCGCAGGACCGTGCGGCGCTGACGCCGGCGGCGGCGGCGGGGCTGCGGCGAGCCGTCCTCTCCAAGCGCAGCGACGTCACGCCGCATCCGTTCACGAGCGACGCGCGCACGAACCGGGCGCTGATGCAGCTCGGTGCCGATCGCGTCGACCGCCTCATCGCCGGCGTCGACCGCGCCGCGCTCGGCGCGATGCGCGGGCGCGCCGAGGCGCGGCTGCACCGCTCGGTCGCGCCGTTCGAGAACGCGTTCGTCGTGCACCTGGGCGCCGCGTCGGTGCCGCACGCCGTGCGCGCGCTGCGCACGCTCTCGTCGGTCGCGCTCGTCGAACCGGATCTGGTCGGCAGCTCCATGTCGGCGGGCTACCGGCCCGTTCCGGCCGAGTCGTTGCGCGAGCTCGCGGGATTCCGGCGCTCGACGAACGTCTTCGGCCGCGCGGTGCGCTCGACCGGCCCGTCGTTCGTCCCGTCGAACGCCGCCGTCGCGTTCAACGTGCAGGCGATGCTCGACGCGCCCGGCGTCGACGCGATCGCCGCGTTCGACGAGATCGGGCAGCGCTTCGGAGAGCTCCCCGGTACGGGCGAGATCATCACGAACATCGGCTACGGCGACGTCTACGACGCGGCGGTCGCCGCCAACCCGAACGATCCGTGCTACAACGACGCGCTGTATGCCGGGCCGACGACCCGCCTCGTCGGCGGCCAGCACTACCTCGACCTGCCTTCGATGCCGCTGATCCCGGTGTGGGTCGCCGACTCGTCCGGCGTCCTCTCCGGTTCGGCCACCGTGTGCGGGATCGATCCGACGCTCGCGGAGGTCGCGCTCGACTTCTCCGTGATGGCGCCGCTCCCGCACGATCGCCAGCGCGCCGGAGAGATCGGCGCCGCCGGAACGGACCTGCTCGGCATCGCGCCCGGCGCCTCGTACCGCTGGGTCGCGCCGCAGACGGCGACGATCTCCGACACGCTCGCCGCAATGATCGCCGCCGCGCGGCAGCAGCCCGCGCCGAACGTCATCACGGCGAGCATCGGGTTCGGTTCCGATGCGTGGGGCTTTCCCGGCCGGTATCTCGAGGACGACCCGATCGCGCACAGCGTCGTCGCCTCGATCGTCAGCTCGAACATCGTGGTGTGCATCGCCGCGAACGACGGGACGCGCACGTTCACCAGCGCCGCGGTCGGCCCGTCGGGCGGAGCGGCGCCGACGAACGTCGGCTCGTCGGGGACGACCACGATCGGCGACGTGTTCTACACGACGGTTCCGTCCGTCGTCCCGGACAGCGGCGCGATCGCGGTCGGAGCGACGACGCTGGACGACATCTTCTCCGCGAACCCGCTCGACCCGGCGTCCGGGAAGCTGGCCGGCGTCCCGACGTTCGCCGAGACGCGCTACAACGGGATGATGCAGTTCGCCAGCGGCTTCGGCAGCCGCGTCAACGTCTCGGCGCCCGGCGACAACATCGAGGCGCTGCTCCACGTCGGCCCCTCGCACGACTCCGTCATCAGCGTCTTGAACGGCGGTACCTCCGCCTCGGCGCCGGAAGTCGCGGCGGCGGCGGCGGTCGCGCTGCAGGTAGGCCGCCTCACCGGCCATCCGTTCCAGAACGCCCTTCAGGTTCGCGATACGCTCGCTGCGACGGGCACTCCGGTCGCGACGCCGCCGCAATCCGACGTGGCGGTCAACGTGGGACCGCAGATCAGCGTCCGCCGTCTCGTCGAGAGTCTGCTCGCGACCGCCGGCAAGAGCGTCGCGCCCGGCGTCGCACGCGTCGCGGTCCACGGCCGGCGGTCCGGATCGTTCATGGCGCAGCTCGACACGCAGCTCACCTTCGATGGAACCTTCGTGACCGCGCTCGACCCGTCGTACATCAAGCTCGACGGTCCGTTCGCGCAGTTCGACCAGCTCACGGCGTTTCCGGGAAGTGATACGGCCGCCGACATGAACTCGTACATCACCCTCGCGCCCGACTGGGAGTCGATACCCGTGAACGCGACGTACCGCCTCACGGTCGCCGGCCAGCCGTCGCGCGTAATCGCGACCACGCCGTTCGTGAGGCTGCTCCCGGCTCAGCTCTTCGCAGCAGCCGGCGTACCGTTCACGCCCGGTGCGAGCAAGACGATCGCGCTGACGTACAGCGCGATCGTAGGGCTCCATCCGGTCGCGCAGACGACGTTTCAGCTCACGTTCGGCCCCCCGGCCGCGACGTCTCGCCTCGTCCTCGCGCCGCGCGTCCCGCCGGTCGTGAGCGGAGCGACGATTCCGGTCACCTACGACTTTCGCGGGTATCCGCCGGGGCTGTTGAACAATCCGAGTCTCAAGGTCTCGATGCCCGGTACGGGGACGCTGCACGCCACCTACATCGCGTATCCGGCGTACTCCGTGCCGCTCTCCGCGCCGTCCGGGACGGTCGACGTCCCGGTCTCCGCGCTCGCGGGGGCGGGGACCTACACGATCTGGATCGACCTCGGCGCGGGCGGGCTGCCGAATCGCTTCGACTACAGCGACTTCGCGTACGTCCGCGTCGATGCCGGGACTGCGCGTCCGCCGGCGCCGCGGCTCACCGTACGATCCGACGACCCCGGCACGCACAACGTCGGCGTTCCGTACAAGAGCAGCTTCACGGTGTCGTACGACGTCTCGAGCGTCGCCGGCGCGACCGGGGCGATCGTCGAGGTCTCAGCACCGGCGCCCGGTCCGTCCTACTTCGACACGCTCTACCCGGTTCGGTTCAACACGTTTCGAAACCCCAATGGCAGCGAGCTCGACGACGACGGCCTCTCGACGGGCTCGGTCTATCACGTCGCCGCGCAGGGGACGCACGGTTCGGTGACGATCGATCCGGTCGCCGCGAAGCTTCCGTATACGACGACGATGAACGTGCGCGTGCTCGCGACCTCAGGCGGCATCCCGATCGGCGAGGCGAGCGATGCGGGGATCGTCGGGCTGCTGGGGATCGAGTCGGCGCTCGGCGTGCCGTTGGGGTTCGTCGAGATGAACCCTCATGGCGCGGACGGCTATCTGGGGGAGTACGCGGGGCTCGGTACGCCGACGGGCAATTTCGGCTTCTACACCGCCGAGCCGTTCGATCTCTCGGCGGGGACGGTCTCATCGATCGCGTACACCAGCACCTCGGCGAACACGAGCTTCAGTCCGGTCCTTCAGGACGACGCCGCGGTGATCTACACGACGCCGGACGGCGGGACGAACACGTTTCTCCGCGCCGATCCGCTCGCGGCCGGCTTTTCGAGCTTCGTGTTCCCGCCCGGTGGCGTTCCGCCGACGGCGTTCCTCTTCAGCGCCGCGGAGAACTCGAGCCCGACACGATCGGCGTTCCTGGCGTACGATTTCGCGACGTCGGCGTACCTGATGACTCGGG
>DASWSC010000023.1:0-14186 GCA_036402855.1 Candidatus Elarobacter sp.
AGATCCTGACCTATCCCGCCGAAGAGCTCGCCGAGCGCCTCCGCGCCGCCCCAACCCTCGCCGTCGCGAAATGACGCCCGCCGATGCCACGAGCCCCGCGCACCCTTCGACAAGCTCAGGGTGACAACGACCCCAACGCCCCCCGCGCGCGCAGCCCCGTCGTCACGCGCCCCCGCTGTCATGCTGAAACTGTCGAAGCATGCGCCGGCGTCGCGCACAAAGGCGGGCGTCCGCGCGTGAACGCGGCGCTGGTTCAGTTCAAGCCGCGGAAGGGCGATATGGCGGCGAACCTGGCGGCGATGCGCGCGGTGTTCGCGCAGCTTGCCGGCGACCCGCCGGACCTGATCGTGTTTCCGGAGGCGGCGCTGACCGGCTATTTTCTCGAAGGTGCGGTGTACGAGCTCGCGCTCGACGCGCCCGCGATGGCGCAGAAGGTCGACGAGCAGTGGCGCGCCTCCGGCGCGCGCCGGCCGGTCGACGTGGTCGTCGGCTTCTACGAGAACGTCGAGGGCGCGTTTCACAACAGCGCGCTCTACGTCCGCTGCGGTGAGGAGCGCGGCGTCCACGTCGTCCACGTCCACCGCAAGATGTTCTTGCCGACCTACGGCGTCTTCGACGAGGAACGTTTCCTCACGCGCGGCCGGCGGCTCTCGGTGTTCGAGACGCCGTTCGCGACGGCGGCGATGCTGATCTGCGAAGACGCCTGGCACGCGCTCATGCCGACGGTCGCCGCGCTCAAGGGCGCGCGCCTGATCATCGTCCCGAGCGCCTCTCCGGGTCGCGGCTTGTGCGGCGCGGAGGAGCTCGAGAGCAACGCGCGCTGGAAATCGATCCTGTCGTCCTCCGCGGCGGAGCACGGCGTCTACGTGCTGTACGCCGGGCTGGTCGGCTTCGAGGGCGGGAAGGGGATGTCGGGCGGCACGTGCGCATTCTCGCCGCGCGGAGACCTGCTGCAGACGGCCGGGCCGCTCGAGGAGTGCATCGTGAAGGTGACGCTGGACCGTGCCGAGGTCGACCTCGCGCGCGCGACGATCCCGCTGCTCGGCGATCTCTCCGCCGTGCTGCCCGATCTGTGGCTCGACGACGAGATCCCGGTGACGCGCCGGCTCGAGGAGCGCGCGCCGTGCGCGCCGTGCTGAAGGTCATCGAAGCGAAGCTCGACGAGCCGTCGCTGGCGATCAACACGGCGCTCACCGCCCGCTGGCTGGAGGCGTTCCTCCGCGACGAGATGACCGTGCGGCGCGGGATCGGCAAGGCGATCCTCGGCCTCTCCGGCGGCATCGACAGCGCGCTGGTCGCCTATCTGTGCGCGCGCGCCCTCGGCCCGGAGAACGTCTACGCGGTCCGCATGCCGTACAAATCCTCGAGCCCCTCGTCGCTCTCCGACGCGCAGCGGATCGTCGACGCGCTCGGGATCAACGCCGAGACGATCGAGATCACCGATGCCGTGGACGGGTATCTGAAGCACGCGCCGGACGCCGATCCGCGCCGCAAGGGCAACGTGATGGCGCGGATGCGGATGCTGGTGCTGTTCGACCAGTCCGCGCGCCGCAACGCGCTTCCGGTCGGCACCGGGAACAAGACGGAGCGCCTGATGGGCTACTTCACGTGGCACGCCGACGACACGCCGCCGGTGAACCCGATCGGCGATCTCTACAAGACGCAGGTCTGGGACCTCGCGCGGTATCTCGGCGTCCCGAACGAGGTCGTCGACAAGCCGCCGAGCGCCGACCTCGAGGCGAACCAGACCGACGAGAGCGATCTCGGCATCACGTACGCCAAAGCCGACCGCATTCTGAACTTGATCCTGCTCGGCTACAAGGACGACGGGATCGTCGCGCGCGGGTACGATCCCGTGGAGGTGCGGCTGGTGCGGCGCCGCGTCGACTCGACGCACTGGAAGCGGCACCTGCCGACGACCGCGCTCGTCTCGGCGACGGCGATCAACGAGTTCTACCTGCGCCCGGTGGATCTGTGAGCGGCGACCCGCTCCCGCCGCACGGCTTCTACCCGGTCAGCTTGAACCTGACGGGCCGCACCTGCGTCGTCATCGGCGCGCCCGGGGATCGCGAGGCGGCCGAAAAAGAGCGCGCGCTGCGCGAGGTGGGCGCGACGGTTCGGCGCATCACCGATCCGGCGGCGCTGCGCGACCAGGACGTCACCGGCGCGTTCTTCGTGATCTCGACGCCGCAGGACGACGCGCTTTCGGCCCGGCTGCGCGCGCTCGCCGACGCGCACCGGTTCTTGCTGTGCACGATCGACCAGCCGCGGCACGGGTTCGTCGCGATGCAGGCGATCGTGCGCGCCGGTCCGGTGCGGATCGGGATCTCGACCGGCGGCGTCGCGCCGCGCGTCGGCAAGCTCATCAAAGAGGCGCTGCAGCGCGCGCTCGACGCCAAGTTCGCGCGCTTCGTCGACTGCCTCGGGACGCAGAAGCGCCGCAACCGCACGCGGCTCGCCGGCGACGGAGCCGCGCGGCGCGCCGCGATGGTCGAGGCGGCCGAGGGTTTCTCGCTCGACGTGCGCGCCGCGTATCCGGGCTGGTTCGAGGACGAGGTGGCCGCGCTGCGGCCGGAGAGAATCACCTGATGGCTTCCGTCGAGATCGTCACGATCGGGACCGAGATCCTGCTGGGACACTTGGTCGACACCAACGCACCGTTCATCGCGCGCGAGCTCGCCGGTCACGGGCTCGACGTGTACGCGAAGCACTCCGTCGGCGACAACGCCGACCGGCTCGCCGCGATGCTCGAAGGGGTGCTGGAGCGCGCCGACGGTGCGATCACGACGGGCGGCCTCGGGCCGACCGTCGACGATCTCACCAAGGACGCCGTCGCGCGCGCGGTCGGGAAGAAGCTTCTGCTCGACGAGCCGTCGCTGCGCGCGATCGAGGAGCGCTTCCGGTCGTTCGGACGGCCGATGTCGGAGAACAACCGCCGGCAGGCGTACCTCCCCGAAGGCTGCGTCGTCCTCGAGAACCCGCACGGGACGGCGCCGGGGTTCGTCGCGCTGCGCGACGACGGCAAGTTCGTCGCCTGCATGCCCGGGGTGCCGCGCGAGATGAAGCCGATGCTCGCCGAGCGGCTGATCCCGTGGCTGATCCGGCGCTTCGGGCTGCGCGCGGCGATCTACACGAAGACGTTGCACACGGTCGGGATCGGCGAGTCGGAGCTCGACCGCCGCATCGAAGACCTGTTTCGCACGCTCGAGAACCCGAAGATCGCGGTGCTCGCGCACGGGTTCCGCGTCGACGTGAAGGTGATGGCGAAGGCCGAGAGCCCCGAGCGCGCGGCCGAGCTCATCGAGCCGGTCGCCGCGGAGCTGCGGGCGCGGATCGGCCAAGGGTACTACGGCGACGACGACACGACGCTGGCCGGCGCGATCGTCGGCCGCCTCGCGGAACGCGGTCTCACCCTCGGGACCGCCGAGTCGTGCACCGGCGGCGCAGTCGCCGACGCGATCGTCGAGGTTCCGGGCGCCTCGGCGGCGTTCGTCGGCGCGGTCGTCGCCTACGGCAACGCGGTGAAGACGGCGATGCTCGGTGTACCAGAGCGCACACTTGCGGAGCACGGCGCCGTCAGCGAGGAAACTGCCGCCGCGATGGCGCGCGGCGGCCGCGAGCGGCTCGGCGCCGATGTGGTGATCGCGACGACCGGGATCGCCGGGCCCGCAGGCGGAACCCAGGAGAAACCGGTGGGATTGGTGTGGTACGCCCTGGCCTTCGGAGGCGGCGAGCTCGAGACTCGCCGCCTCACGTTTCCCGGGAGTCGTGCCGACATACGAGAGCGGGCTACCGTCGCCGCGCTGGGCCTGCTTTGGCGCCGGCTCGAGCGCGACGCACTCGCCCAGACCGGCGTTCCGTAAGGGAAGCGATGCAACTGAAACTCCGTCCGATCACCTGGGTTCCGGCACTTCTCGCGGCGGCGGTCCTGGCGGCATGCCACGGCGGGAGCAGCACGCCGAAGACGAAGCCGACCGCGGCGCCGACGCTCGATCCGCGCTGCACGACGCTCTCGCCCCAGAGCACCGGCAGCACGTACACGCTCACGTCGAATCCCAGCGCGATCAGCGTGAGGCGCGTCGATCCGGCCAACACGGTCGCGACGTGCGTGTACTTCAACGGCATCACGCCGGCGACGGACCGGCCGCAAACCGCGCCGCACCCTTGGAGCTACGTGTTCGCGCCGACGCAGGCCAGCCCGTACGTCGTCTCGATCGCGCAGCAGCTCAACGGCGACCACACGCTCTTCTACAACCAGGCGGGTGACTCGACGGGCTCGATCAACACCGGGACGCTGCAGTCGCTGCGCCGGTCGCCGGCGAGCGTCGGCTCGTCGTCCGCGCTCGGCGTGCTGCAGCGCGGCATCCGCCGCTTCACCGGGGCCGGGATCGTCGGAAATCAGGTGCTCGTGCGCTACCGCGGGATCGTCGCCCAGGCGCGCTCGCGCGCGCAGACGGTCGCCGGCGAGCTCGGAGCCCGCAACGGCGCCGAGATCATCACGCGGTCCGGGTCGTACGAGAGCATCGTGCGCGTCCCCGCCGGCACCACCGCGCAGACGTTCGCACGTACGCTGCAGTCGCGCTCCGAGGTCCTCGACGTGTTCCCGGTGCACAAGCGCTTCCCGCTGGCCCGCGCGGCACAGGCCGTCAACGACCCGCACATGCAGAACAACGTCGATCAGTGGTATCTCTTCGCGGACGGGTTTCCGAACGCGTGGGCGTACACGCACGGCGCGAACGTGAAGCTGGCGATCATCGACACGGGCGCCGATCTGAACAACACCGATCTCTCGCAGAACATCGTCTTCTCGACCGGCTACGAGAGCGCCGGGCATACCGCTCAAGACACGAACGGTCACGGCACCAACGTCGCCGGCGTCGCGGACGCGACGGCGAACAACAGCCTCGGTTTCGCCGGCGGCGGCTTCGGCGGCGCCGGCGGCGTCAAGCTGATGATCTACAACATCTTCCCCGACGCGACCGCCAGCAGCGACAACCAGTTCGGCTCGGTCGCCGACGAGATCACTGCGATGAACGACGCGGTGTCGCGCGGCGCCGACGTGATCAGCATGAGCCTCGGCTCGGGCCAGGAGGTCGGCAGCGACAACGGGTTCGATCAGGCCGAGCGTGATGCCGTCGAGAACGCGATCGCGGCGGGCGTCACGGTCGTCGCGGCGGCCGGCAACGACGCCGACGGCGGCGAGTCGGGGACCGCGCACACCGTGCTCGACTACCCGGCCGCGTACGACGGCGTGATCTCCGTCGGCGCAAGCGCGCTGCGCGACAACAACAGCGGCAACTTCGCCGGCTCGACGGAGTACGTCGCGCCGTACTCGCAGTACGGTCCCGGGCTCTCCGTCGTCGCGCCGGGCGGCGACCCCAGCGGCAACGACTCGAACCCGCTGCACTGGGTGTGGAACTACTCGACCTCGACGGCCGCCTTCGGTACCGGTCCCGGCAACGGCGACATGTGCCGGACGCCCTCGCCGCCGACGTCGTGCACCGCGTTCTTCGCCGGGACGTCGCAGGCGACGCCGCAGGTCGCGGCTGCCGCCGCGCTGCTGATCGCGGCCGCGGGCGGTCACGGCACGATCGCGCCGGCGCGCGTGCGCCAGATCATCCAGGACACGGCCGACAACATCAACGACCCGCACCAGGGGCACGGCCGGCTCAACATCTACAGAGCCGTCGCGACGCTGTTCAGCGACACCGGCGCGTACAGCGGCCCGAGCCCGCAGAAGACGAGCCCGACCCAAGTCGTCGCGTTCGCGTACTCCAACTCGGGCGGTACGGTGCCGACGATCCTCGACGTCAACTACCCGAGCGGGGTTCCGCTCGACTCGAGCGGCAACTTCCGCATCGGCGACGTGCCGGTGAGCGCGGGAACGTATCGCGTCGGCGTGTGGTACGACGCGAACGGCGACGGCGTAATCAACGCCGGCGACCAGTTCGGCGCCCCGGCGACCTCGTGCAACGCGACGTCGCGCTGCACGATCGGGACCGTCAACATGACGACCGTCACCGCCGGGTTCCATCTCCCCTAGGGGTCAACGACCGTAGCCGACCGCCTCCAGTTGGCGCTGCACCTGGAGGCCGTCGGCGAACGTCGGGACGCCCGGCGTTCCGAGGTCGATGCGCTCGGCGAACGCGTCGAGCAGCGGCAGAAAGAACGGCAGGTTGCCGTGGACGACCGCGTGCTTCGCGTACGGCGAAGGCGCGATGCCGAGCTCGTCCTGCTCCTCTTCATCGATCGCGAAGACCGCGAGGTCGCCGAAGAAGGTCCCGTTCGCGACGGCGCTGCGCGTCTCGCCGTGCACCGCGACCGTCGTGGAGTCGACGACGGTCGTGGCGTCGTCGCTGCACCGCGCGACCAGCCCGTCGCCGAAATCGACGAACGCGAAGACGCCGTCGGCGACGGTGCTCTCGAACGGGATGCCGTCCGGGCCGGCGCGGCGCGGGTTCGCGGTGCGCATCATCCCCGTCGTCGCGCGCGGGGCGCGCCCCGCGAGGTGGGTGGCGAGGTCGAAGAAGTGCGGCATCACCGAGTTCGCGACGCCGCCGCCGTGCTCGCGCGAGAACCACCACGACGGGCCGCGCGCCGTGTTGCGCTCGAGCAGCTCGCGGCTGAGCCGCGCCACCTCGAGCTCGCGCAGCGCGCCGAGATGGCGGTTCTCGATCAGCTCGCGGATCGCGATCACCGCCGGGACGTAGCGAAACTCGAACGCGAGCGCGCCCACGGTCCCCGCGCGCTCGCAGGCCGCGGCCATCTCTTCGGCCTCGCCTGCGGTCAGCGCCATCGGCTTCTCGCACAGGACGTGCTTCCCGGCGGCGAGCGCCGAGAGCACCGACCGGCGGTGGTCGAACGGCGGCGAAGCGACCGAGACGACGTCGAGCTCGGCGCCGGCGAGCATTGCCTCGACCGTCTCGAACGCGTGCGGGATCTTGCGGTCGCGCGCGACGCGCTCGGCGTTGTTCGGCGACGCGATCGCGACGACGTCGAAGCGCGGGTGCAATGCGTATGCCGGGGCGTGCACCGCGCCGCCGAACCCCGACCCGACGATACCGACTCGCAGCTTGCTCACGTCCGTACCTCCCGCGCCTCGCGCACCGTGCGCTCGAACAGCGCGAGCGCGCGCGAGAGTTGCCGTTCCTCGATCGTGAGCGGCGGAGCGACGGTGATCGACGTCCCGGTCGGGCCCGACTGCAGCAGGATCACGCCGTTGGCGAGACCCCGCACGACGACCCGGTTGGCGAGCCCCGCGTCCTCGAACTCGACCGCGCGCAGGTAGCCGACGCCGCGGACGTCGCGCACGCCGTCGAGCGCCCGGAACGCCTCGAGCCGCGCGGCGAGCGCGCCTTCGCCGGCGCGGACGCGGCCGGCGACGTCGAGCCGTTCGAGCTCGTCGAGATTCGCCAGCGCCGCGGCGCAGGCGACCGGGTTGCCGAGAAACGTCGAGGTGTGCAGCGCCTCGCCGGTGCTCGCGGGCCAGGCGTCCATCACCCTCGCCGTCCCGATCGTCGCGGAGAGCGGGATGCCGCCGGCCAGCGCTTTGCCGACGCAGAGCAGGTCGGGGACGACGCCTTCCCGCTCGCACGCGAACATCGTCCCGGTTCGCCCGAAGCCGGTGTAGATCTCGTCGAGCACCATCACCAGGCCGCGCTCGTCGCACAGCTCGCGGAGCGCGCGCAAAAAACCGGCCGGCGGGACGATGACGCCGCCGCGGCCCTGGACCGGTTCGAGGACGATCGTCCCGATCTCGGGATCGCGCGCGAGCGCGTCGCGCACGGCGCCGATCGCCGAGAGCGTGCCGGCATCCGCCCCGGGATAGGAGAGGAACGTCGCGCGGTTGACGACGAGCGGGGCGAACGGCGCGCGAAACTTCTCGATCCCGGCGACCTCCAGCGCCCCGAGCGAGAGACCGTGGTAGGCGCCGCGGTACGCGATCGCGCGCGGCTTCCCGGTCGCGAGCAGCGCGGTCTTCAGCGCGAACTCGATCGCTTCGGCGCCGGACGTCGAGAGGAACGTCTTCACCAAGTCGCCCGGCGCGAGCCGCGCGAGGCGTGCGAGCAGCCGGGTGCGGACCTCGGTCGGATGGACGTCGCCCATCCCGTGCAGCAGCCGCCGCGCCTGGACGGCGACCGCGCTCGCGACGTGCGGGTTGGTGTGCCCGCTCGCCGCCACGCCGAACGCCGAGGTGAGATCGAGATAGCGGTTTTGGTCGACGTCGGTGACGAGCGCGCCGGCGGCGCTCTCCCAGAACACCGGGTAGTCGGCGCCGAGATAGGTGACCCCGGGCGGTTCGTAGCGCGCGAGCTCCGCCGCGAGCGCGCGCGAGCGCGGGCCGGGAACCGCCGTGACGATCGACTCGAACGCGCCGGCACCGGTCATGCGTCGCGGTCGATCCAGCGGACGAAATCCGCGATCCGTGGCGCGCCGCCATGGTGCCCCGCGAGCGGCGGCGCCTGCAGCTCGCCGAACGGCGCGACGCGCACCGCGCCGATCCGCTCGGCGAGCGCGACCGCGCGAGGACTCGGCCACACCACGCCGATCGCCTGGACCGGCAAACGCTGCGCGGCGCAATACGCCGCGATCGCGTCGTCGCCGGAGACCGGGACGATCGGAAGGACGCGCGGGAGAAAGGGCGGCGGCTCGTCCGAGGGCGGATCGACGACCAGCGTCGCGTCGCCCGCGCGCAGCACCGCGCCGCGGCCTCCCGCGGCGCGGAACGCGGCGAGATTGCGGTATGACGCCGTCTGCGCCGCGACTGCCGCCGGCCGCTCGCCGCCGGGAAACTCCACCGCGACGCGCTCGCACGCCGCGGCGAGCGTCCGGGCGGCGCGCGCGAGCGCCGCGCCCTCGGCCTCCGCCTCGACGAAGAGCGCGTGCAGCGAAAGACAGCCCTCGCCGTCGTAGAGCAGCGCGTCACGCGCGATCCGCTCGGCGAGCCGGTCGTCGAGCGCCGCCGCCTCGTCGCGCGCGAGAAAGCCGATGCTCGCCCGCCGGCCGAAGCCGACGAAGCGGGTATCGGTCCCTCCGCGCGCTCGAATCGCGCGCAGCGTCTCATCGCGGCCGAAGGCGACCAGCGTCCCTGCGCCGGCGAGCAGCGCGTCTTCGGAAGGATCGTCTCCGCCGGTCCAGACGCGCGCACGCGCCGCCGCGCCGAACGCCGGATGCTCTTCCGCGAGCGTTGCGAAGAACGCCGCGACGAGCGCGTCGCCGCGGTCCTTCACGACGACGTCGCACTTCGCGCAGAGCGCGAAGAGCGCGGGGGCGAGCGCGACGCCGATCGTCGTCTCGCTCGACACGATCACCGCGCGGTCGACGCCGCGCGCCCAGGCCGCCGGTGCGCCGCGGCGTTCGACCACGCCGTCGAGCGCGCCGAGCGTCCCCAGCTCCGATGCGATCGCCGCTTCGAGCGCATCGCGGGTGATCCCGAGGAAGAGCCGGTCGAGCGCGTACTCGACGACCGGCGCGCTGTAGCCGAGCCGGGCGGCGATCGCCTCCGTCGCGCGGACGCGCGGCGCGAAGTCGGCGTCGGACCAGCGCTCGGCCGCATCGGCGAGAAAGCTCGCGATGCGTGCCGCGGGGAGCGCGCGCAGCGCGCCGGTCGCGGCCGCACGCTCAGCCACGGCGCGCCAGGAGCGTCTCGGCGTCGAGCGAGCAGCCGCGCAGCTCGGCGCCGTGCTCGCGGCCGAGCAGCAGCAGCCCGGCCGGCCCGCCGGGGCCGGCTTCGACCAGCGCGCCGAGATCCTCGGTCTCGATCGCGAGCACCGATCCGCGGTTCGCCAGATCGACGTGACGGATCGCGCCGACGACCCCGGGCGGCAGCGGACGCCCCTCGCCGTCGACGACGATCGGCCGCAGCCACGGCGGCGGCGCCTTCACGCGCGGCTCGATGCGACCGCGCGAGGCGGGGTCGTCGAAATACTGCGACGAGAGCTCGGTCATCCCGTACTCCGCGACGATCGCTTCGACCGGGACCGCGAAGCGCTCTGCGGTTTCGCCGTAGAGCCGGGCGCGCTCGACGACGCGGGTGCGGCCTTTGAACCCGCCGGTCTCCATGATCCGCGAGCCCGCCGGGAGCGGCGCGCCGGCGTGGCGCTCGCCGAGCGCGTCGAGCACTGCCACCAGGGCGAACGCGGTCGTCGCTATGCAGACCGCGACGCCGTCCGCGTTCGCGCGCGCAACGTCGCGAAGGAAGGCGCCGGCGTCGAGCGCGTCGCCGTGCAGATACCAGCCGTCGGCGCCGTCGCCGCGCTCGCGCGCGACGGTCGCCATCATGTGGCCGAGCGAGCTGTGCGGGTTCTCGCGCGGATCGGGGACGAGATTCAGATAGCGCAGCCGCGCCGCGTCGGGGAGCATCATCCGGTCGAACGACGCGAGCACCGCCGCTTCGTACAGCGTCAGCGTCTCGAACTCGTGCCGTCCGCCGGTTCCGCGGGTCGTCCCGCTCGTCTCGAACCACGCGGTCGTGCGCTCGCGCGGAAACGTCGCGAGCCGCGCCTCCTTGAACGCCGCCGCGGGGACCGCCGGGATCTCGTCGATCCGTTCGGGGAGGCGCCCCGGACCGAATCCGCGGCTGCGTGCGAAGGCGCCGTACGGCGCGTCGTGCACGATCTGAAAGGCGAAGAGGTCGCGGGCGAGCGCGAAGAACGCGGCGTCGTCGAGCGCATACGCCGCGATCGCGGCGAGGATGCGCCGGTCCAGCTCGGCCGGCGTCGCGACGCTCACCTCAGAGGCCGATGCGCTCTTTCTTCCGGTGCGAGGCGGTGAACGGCGTCCCTTTGTCCTTCGGATCCGAGGTCGTGAGGAGTCCGACCATGTCCGAGAAGTTCTCGGCGTACCCGCTGAGCGTCCACGTCGTCTTGGCGGCGTCGTTTCCGGTCGCGGTCAGCTTGAAGAGGCGGCCGTCGAAGGTCCCGGTGAACGGTACCTTCACCTTGTCGCTGCGCACCCACGTACCGGTGAGCGCGTCACCCTTCTGCGTCACCGCGAGGTGCGAGTAGACGGTGCGCGCGCCGTTGAGCGGCTGGACCTGGACCTCCCACACGCCGTCCATCGTCGAGAACTGCGGCGGCTCCGGCGTCTCGGAGGCGCTGGCGTCCGGGGCGGGCGTCGCGGCGCGGCGGCCCCGGCGTCCGCCGGGAGCCGGGGACGCGCTCGGCGCGGCGACCGGGCTCGCGGTGGGCGGAGCCGGCGTTCCGATCAGCGTCCCGGGCGTCGGCCCGTTGGCGTTCGGCGCGGGGGGCGGCGGCGGGGTCACCTGCGCGGCCTGGGCGACGGTGGCCGCCGGGGCGATCTGCGCGGCGGCGGTGCCGCCGAGCGCGAGGGCGGCAAGCCCGACGAGCGCGATCTGACGAAGGTTCAACGGGACCTCTTCTGGCGGCGGAGACGGAACGGCTCTCTTTTCACGACGGGCGGCTCCGTTCATCCCGCCGCGGTGCGGGTGACCCGGCCGCACGAATTGTCAATTACGGTTCAAGGTGAGGCAGGCTCTTGCGACCCGAGGCACGATAAACGGCAAGCCCACGGCCATCGGTTCCCAACCGGGCCTACCGCGGGTGTCTTCCTCTCATCTCTCGAGGTAACGGCGTTTGCACTACAGACGCGCTGCCGCATATCTTTGTGCGGCGCTTCTCCTTAGCGCGTGCGGCGGCGGCGGCAGCAGCCCGCCCCCGAGCAACACGGGCTCAGCTCCCACCACGTCCGCATCGAAGGCGTCCGTCATCGGACCTTCGGGCGGCTCCGTCAGCACCGCCGTCGGCGCGCTGACCGCGACGCTCACCGTCCCCGCAGGGGCAGTCGCCGCAGGTACCAACTTCACGATCACGATCTACGCGCCGGGCACCGGCCCGCACGCGCTGGCGTCGACCGCGCGCAAGACGCAAGCGGTCTCGCCCGGCGGCGTCGAGATCGCCGACGTCGTCATCGATTCCGGCGGCGCAACGATCTTGCTTCCGCTGACGCTCTCGCTCGCAGGTGCGGGCGGCCCGCCCCCGGGTGACGTCGCGCGCCTCGCCGGTTACAACGCCGGCGCCTTCGACGACGTCGCCGTCGTGTCGTATGCCAGCGGAACGTACACGACGACCGCCGACCCGAACTTCCCGGGCGCGACGCTGGCGTCGTCGACCGAGTACAAGTTCTACGACGCGCCCGCGGCGACCGCGCTCCCCGGCGACGGCACCGTGACGGTGCACGGATCGAGCAGCAGCGCGTCGACCGGCTCGACGATCACCTTCACCGCGAGCGAAGCGACGGCGAACGGCTTCCCGTACCTCGGCCGCGGCTTCACCTTCACGAGCGACAATCCGTCGGCCGGGACGATCGATCCCAACACCGGCGTCTTCACGCCGAGCCCGCGCGGCGGCAACGCCACGATCACCGCGACCGACAAGCAGGTCGCGGCGCGGAAGGGCACCACGACCGTCGCCGCGACCAGCGCGCGCCCGGCCGCGGACGGGACCACCGCTCAGTACTCGGGGACGATCAGCGAGAACGATCAGAACAACCTGATCGGCGCCACCCCGGTGCCGAACACGGCCTCCTACAACGTCAGCGCGACCGTCGTCGCGTCGACCGACGGGTCGGGCAACGCCGTCTTCACCTCGAACGAGAGCGACGCGTCGGCCGTCCGTACGGTGACGACGCAGACGGTCGCCACCGTCGCGTACCAGACGTCCGGTGCGTCGACGAACGTCCGAACGCTCAACACGGTCGCGACCGATTCGAACGGCGTCAAGTACCAGACGCAGTACGGCGCGAACAACGGTATCGCCACGGTGCTCCCCGAGACGAACGGCAGCTTCAGCAACGATGCCGCGATGGTCTACAAGGAATATGACCCCGGGATTCCGTCGGTCATCGATGCCGGCGACCCGAGCCTGAGCATCCAGCGCACCGTCAACGCCGACGGCAGCTACGTGCAGCTCAACGGCGAGCGCACCGGCGCCAACGCCGTCGTCGACGACACCTCGACCGAGGCCGCCAACTTCAGCGGCGAGCTCGATCTCCCGGCGATCCCGGGCGGCCGCAAGTTCGTGTTCTCGCCGCCGTCCGGCAACGGGATCACCTACCGCTACTACAACCCGATCACCGCGGCGAACCCTGCGATCACGAACACGGTTCCGAACTGGATCCCGTCCTCGCTGACGCAGCCGTCGGTCGAAACCGATACGATCGCGACCGGTCAGGCGCTCGATGCGAGCTGCGCGCCGGCCGCGAAGTACGGAACGACCGCGACCAAGGTGACCCAGACGGTCACCACGGCCGACGCGATCTTCGGAACGCTCGAGACGCGCACGACGACCTCGTACGACGTCGCCGGGCCGGGCACGATCTGCACGGTCGTCTCCGACACGATCAAGACGTTCTACGACTACAGCGTCCAGGAAGGCCCGACGCCGCGCCTGTTCCCGTCGAACTCGGCGACGACGCCGGCGGAGCAGATCACGATCTCGGAGACCCTCTCGCTGCAGAGCACGAACGCGCCGGGGACGAGCTCGACGAAACGGGCGATCAGCTCGATCGCGCCCGGCCTGATCCTCCCGCACTCGCTCGTGCTCTCGAAAGTCGAGCACCTCGTCCATCAAAAAGCCGTGCAGCGCTTGACGGCGCTGCGCGCGACCGGAGGTTCCACCAAGTGAAGCGCTCATCTCGCTTCTGGCTCCGCCCGCTCGCCGTGCTCTCGATCGGCGCGTTCCTGGCGTCGTGCTCGGGCGGCGGCGGGTCGCACCCGGCGCTCCCGGCGGCGCCCAACAACACGACCGCGGGAACGACCTCGCCGTCGTCCGCGACGCGCACCCTCGTCCGCTCGTCGAAGTTCGAGAGCGTGACGACGAAGGGCGCGGCGTTCACCGGCGGTCAGCTCACCATGCACGTCGTCGTGAACCTGCGCAACGGCGCCGGGCTCGCCGATTATGCGGCGGGCGTCAGCACGCCGACCGACGGCCGCTACCGGCAATACCTCACCCCCCAGGAGATCGGCGAGCGCTTCGGCGCGTCGACGTCCGACTACCGGACCGTCGCGAACTACTTCGCGTCGTACGGGCTCCGCGTCGGCATGTGGCCGCAGCGTCTGGCCCTGACGGTCGCCGGTCCGACCGCGCGCTTCGAGAAGGCGCTCGGGACGACGTTCTCGACCTTCACCAGCCGCGAAGGCGTCAAGCTGATCGGCCCGTCGTCCGGGA
>DASWSC010000024.1:0-12816 GCA_036402855.1 Candidatus Elarobacter sp.
GCGCGGCTGCGCGACCGTGCCAAGCTGCACATCCTGGTCGACGACGTCCTCGCCTCGGCGGTCGGCCGCTTCGCGAGCGACGCCGCGGAACTGGTCGCGAAGCGGCTGCGCGACGAGGCGAAGGCGGCGACCGCGTCCGTCGCCGGCGCCGCCCGCGACGCCGATCGCGACCGCGTCCTCGCGCCGCTGCTCGACGCGATCGCGGCCGAACGGCTCCCCGTCACCGAAGACGCCGCCCACGCGTTCGGCGGCGACGCCTCGAGCGGCGCGTGGAGCACCGATCTGGAGACCGGTCTGCGCAGCACGATCGTCCTCGGCGCGCTCGGCGGTCCCGCGGTCGGGCTGGTCGACGCGATCGCCCGCCGCTTCGCCGCCGCGCCGCCCGATGCGTACATGAAGCGCGAGCTCCTCGCCGATCTCGGCGCGGGGATGTACGCCGCGTTCGACGCCGAGCTCGAAGGATACGTCGACGGGATCGCCGCGCGCGTCGAAACGATCGCGCACGGGCTCGGGACGCGCGTCGCCGCGCTCGCGCCGCGAGCCCGTTCCGAGGCGCTCGGACCGCTCGAGCGCGCGCTCGCCGCGCATGCGGCGTCGGCAGACCGCGCCGGCGGCGCGCGCGCCGCGCGCGAGCAGGCGGCCGCGGCTCGCGCGCTCGCGACGCGCATCGAGACGCACAGCGAAGCGTTCGCGCGCGAGAGCCGTGCGGCTCGCGCCGAGCGCGCCGATCCGTCGGTTCCGCTCGACCCGAGCGCGGGCCGCGCGCAGGTCGACCCCGCGGAGCACGCACGGTTCGATCCGGGGACGTACGAGCACGGGCTGCGCCCCGAGCGCTGGCGCGTCCCGATCATCGGCGCGTTCAAGCGCGGCAAGTCCAGCCTCATCAACGCCATCGCCGGTTCGCGGGTCCTGCTCGACGAAGGCGCCGACCTCGAGATGCAGTTTCCGGTGCACGTGCGCTACGGCGAGTCGCATCGTGCGTACGCGCTCGGCGACGACGCCGGTTGGAACGAGATCGCACTGGACGAAGCGCTGGAGGCGGCGGCGCGCACGCCGGTGCTGATCGAGACGCCGTGGACGCTGCCGCGTCAGCTCGTGCTCGTGCACACGCCGGCGTTCGACTCGGGGTTCCCGCTCGCCGGAGAGATCGTCCGCGCCGCCGCAGAGGCGGGCAGCGAGATCCTCGCGCTGTTCTCGCGCCAGCTCTCCGACCGTGAGCTCGAGATGTACGGCGCGATCGCGCGCGGCGGAAAACCGATCACGTTCGTGCACACGATGGCCGATCACGAAGACTCGGCCGAGCGCCGCAACGTCGTGATGCTCGCCGACCGCTACCTGCGCGAGCGCGCGATCGTTCCGCAGCGAATCTTCACGACCTCGACGCTCGAGTTTCGCGAAGCGGCCGACGCCGGCCGCGCGCCGGCCGGCTGGAACGAGTTGCTCGCGCTGCGCGCGACGCTCGAGGCGCACGCCGAAGAGCACATGGCACGCCTGGCGCGTGCCGAGCGCGAACGTGCCGCGGCGGAACGGCTCGCCAAAGCGGCGCCGCAGGATACCGCGGCGGCAAGCGAACGAAGCGAGCGGCGGTCGCTTTTCGGCAGACTGTTCGGTCGCCGTTGAGTCAAGGGGGGCGCGACCCGGGCTCCCCGAATCGGACGGGACGTGTCCGACACCTACATCCTCGGCCCGGCGCGCATCGCGCTTGGAGACGGCACGCTGACCCATGGACGGGTCGCCGTCGACAGAGGACGCATCGCACGGATTCTCCCTGAGGTCGGACCGTCCGATCTGCGCCTCCCCGACGGCGCGATCATCGCACCGGGATTGATCGACGTCCACACCAACGGCGCGGACGAGTTTCTGTTCAACCGCGATCAGGGCCACGCGGTCGAGGTCGCCTCGCGCGCGTACGCGCGCCAGGGCGCGACCGGCTTCGTCGCCGGGATCATGACCGCGCCGTGGGAGTCGATGATGCACGCGGCGGCCGAAGTGTCGGAGGCCGCCAACCAGCTCGTCGAAGCGGGCGATCCGGTCGGCGCGCGGTGTCTCGGGATCCACTTCGAAGGCCCGTTTCTCAACGCGAAGTTCCGGCGCGTCCACCGCAACGAATGGATCGTCCCCGCGACGGCGGAGCGCGCGCGAGAGATGATCGAAGCGTCGCGCGGCGCGCTCGTGCTCGTCACGATGGCGCCCGAAGCCGAAGGCGTCGACGAGGTCGCGCGGACGTTCTTCGATCAGGGGATCGTGTGCAGCGCCGGGCACACGGCCGCGCACTACCGCGACGGGATGCTGGCGATCGGGCTCGGCTTCCGGACGCTGACGCACGCCTTCAACGCGATGCCGCCGCTCGATCATCGCGATCCCTCGATCCTCGCGGCGTTCATCCAGGAGTCGCGGACGACCGTGCAGTTGATCTGCGACGGCTACCACGTCTCGCCGCCGATGGTCGACCTGCTGTACCGGACGCTTCACGACCGCCTCGTCCTCGCGACCGACAACATGCCGCCCGCGGGAAGCGGCTACCGCGTCGAAGGCGGCGTCGTGCGGGCCGAAGACGGTACGATCGCGGGCAGCGCGCTGCTCATGGACCAGGCGGTGCGCAACTTGATGGCCTACGCCGACATCCCGTTCGAAACGGCGATCGTGAACGCCACGCGCAGCCCCGCGCGGTTGCTGAACATGGACCGCGACCTCGGCACGCTCGAGGCCGGGAAGCGCGCCGATCTCTCCGTGTGGAGCGACGAGTACGAAGTGCTCGCGACGATCGTGGGCGGCGTCCCGGTGTTCGGTACGGCGCACCTGTACCGCCCCTCGCGCGCAGCGAACGCATAGCTCGCTGCTAGGCGCCGTCATCGCCGGGCTGGCGCTGCTCGGCGTGCTGTTCCGTCCGTTCGGCGTCCGCGAAGCGTGGTGGGCCGCCGGCGGCGCGCTCGCGCTGGTCGCGACCCGCGCGCTTCCGCTGCGCGACGCGGCCGCCGCGCTTGCGCGCGGGACCGACGTCTTCTTCTTCTTGATCGGGATGATGGCGCTCGCCGAGTTCGCGCGCGAGGAAGGCGTCTTCGACTGGGTCGCCTCCTACGCGGTCCGCACGGCGCGCGGCTCGCGCGCCCGGCTGCTGCTGATCGTCTACGCCGCCGGCATCGTCACGACCGCGTTCCTGTCGAACGACGCGACGATCGTCGTGCTCACGCCCGCGGTGATCCAAGCGGTTTCGCGGACGGACGCGCGCCCCGACGCCTACGTGTTCGCCTGCGCGCTGGTCGCCAACGCGGCGAGCTTCGTCCTGCCGATCGCCAACCCGTCGAACCTGCTCTTCTTCGCCGACAAGATGCCGCCGCTCGGCGAATGGCTCGCCTCGTTCGGCCTCGCCTCGGCGGCCTCGGTCGCCGTGACGTACGGCGTGCTGCGGCTGCTCTTCCGGCGCGACGTCGCGGCGCCTCTGGTGCTCGACGACGGCGTCGCCGCGGCGCCGCGACCGCTCGCGGTCGGCGTGCTCGTGCTCAGCGCGGCGGTCCTCGTCCTGACGTCGTCGCTGAACGGGCCGCTCGGCATGATGACGTTCGCGCTCGGACTCTTCGCGACGGCGGCCGCGATGACGCGCGATCGCGCGGCGCCGCGCACGATCGCGCGCGGAATCGCCTGGTCGGTGGTGATCCTCACCGCCGCGCTCTTCGTCGTCGTCGAGGCGCTCGACGCGGCCGGGGCCGGGTCGCTGCCGCGCTCCCTCTTCACCTGGGCGGCGCACCAGGCCGCGCCGGTGGCGAACATCGTGGTCGCGCTCGCGACGGGGCTCGTCTCGAACGTCGTGACGAACCTGCCGGTCGGGCTCGACGCGGGGAAATACGTCGGAACGGCCCACCCGCCGGCGGCGCTGAGCGCGGCGGCGCTGGTCGGCGTCAACGTCGGACCGAACCTCACGGTGAACGGATCGCTGGCGACGCTGCTGTGGCTGGCGGTTCTGCGGCGTGCGGGGATCGCGATGACACCGCTTCGCTTCACACGAGTCGCGGCGCTCGCCGCGATCCCCGCGCTGCTCGCCGCCGCGTTGCTCGCGCGGTAGACCGCCCGGTCTCCCCGCGACCGGCAGGAACGGGGCGACCGTCGCGCCGACCAGGCGGTATGACGTCGCTCGGCATCACCGTTGAAGATCGCGAGGGCGTGCGGCACGTCGTCCTCGACCGACCCGAGAAGAAAAACGCGCTCACGACCGCGATGTACGCGGCGCTCGCCGACGCGGTCGTCTCCGCGGAAGAGGACGGAATCGGCGCGCTGCTGATCGCTTCGCGCGGCGACACGTTCACGGCCGGGAACGACCTGCGTGATTTCCTGGAGCAGCCGCCGCACGGCGACGACGCGCCGGTGATGCGCTTTCTGACCGGTCTCGTTCGGACGAACGTCCCGGTGCTCGCGGCGGTGCGCGGCGCGGCGGTCGGGATCGGCACGACGATGCTGCTGCACTGCGATCTCGTCTATGCGGCGGAGGATGCGAAGTTCAAGGTCCCGTTCGTCGACCTCGGGCTCGTCCCCGAGGCGGCGAGCAGCGTGCTGCTGCCGCGCCGGATCGGCCGCGCGCGCGCCGGCGCCGCGCTCTATCTCGGCGAGACGATCACGGCGGCGGAGGCGCGCGAGAGCGGAATCGTCACGAAGATCGTCGCGAGCGGCGAGCTCGACGCCGTCGCGGACGCCGCCGCGCGCGCGATCGCGGCGAAGCCCCGGGAGGCCGTGCGCGAGACGAAACGTCTGGTGAACTCCGACCGCGACGTGCTGCTGGCCGCGATCGAACGGGAAACCGCCGCGTTCCGCGCGCGGCTCGCCTCCGGCGAAGCGCGCGCCGCGATGTCGGCGTTCTTCCAACGCGGCCCGCGCGCGTGAGCCTCCAGGGAAAGACGCTCTTCATCACCGGCGCCAGCCGCGGGATCGGGCTGGCGATCGGGCTGCGCGCGGCACGGGACGGCGCGAACGTCGTCGTCGTCGCGAAGACGGTGGAGCCGCACCCGAAGCTGCCAGGGACGATCCACACGGCAGCCGCGGAGATCGAAGCGGCGGGAGGGAAGGCGCTCGCCGTCCAGTGCGACGTGCGCAACGACGAGGAGATCAAGCGCGCCGTCGCGGCCGCGGCCGAGCGGTTCGGCGGGATCGACGTCGTCGTGAACAACGCCAGCGCGATCCGCCTGGGCGGCGTCGCCGAGATCGACGCGAAGGCGTTCGATCTGATGACGTCGATCGGACCGCGCGCGACCTACCTGGTGACGCGCGCCGCGCTGACGTATCTCGAGCGCGGCACCAATCCGCACGTTCTCACGCTTTCTCCGCCGATCGCGCTGCAGTCGGCGTGGGTCGGCGCCGCGCCCGGATACACGTTCAAGAAGTACGGGATGACCTTGCTGACGCTGGCCTTCGCGGCCGAGTTCCGCGCGCGCGGGATCGCCGCGAACGCGCTCTGGCCGAAGACCACGATCGCGACGGCGGCGGTCCAGAACCTGCTCGGCGGCGACGCGGTGATCAAGGCGTCGCGCACGCCTGAGATCGTCGCCGACGCGGCGTACGCGATCCTCACCAGCGACGCGCGGACGTGCACCGGGAACACCTTCATCGACGAAGACGTGGTGCGGTCGAACGGCGTCTTCGATCTGGACCGCTATGCGGTCTCGCCCGGGACGCCGCTTCGAGACGACATCTTCGTCGACGGCTGACCCCCGTTGACCGCGCGCACGACGGCTTCGAATGCGGGATCTCGCCCCGCGACACGATCGGCGCGCGTGACCGGCGCCGGGATGTCGGGGATGACGCCCCGGTCCGGCGGCAGCGAATCGAGCGGCGGCGGGAAGAGCTTCGTCGTCACCGCGGCCTTGTAGGCCGTGCGCGGAAGGCTGAACTCGTACACCTCGCCGGTGCTCAGGACCGGTTCGCCCGTCTCTTCGCCGACGAGCGTCATCAGCCCGAACGCCTTTGCGGTCGACGCGCACGCCATCGCCGACGAAAACGTTCCGACGCCGCTCAGCAAGAACGCCGGACCGGTAAACCGGTCCGCCGCGGTCTTCGGAACGCTCGGCGCCGGCGGCCCGTAGCGGATGATCTCGCCGTCGCGCGCGGCCCACGCTTCGGGCCCGTAGATCTTGACGTACTTGTCCCGGCCGTACTCGCGGCGCAGCCGCTCGCTGGCGCGGACCGTCATCCCGCCGAACTGCCGGTGCGGCTTCGTGCTCACGTATGCGAAGAGCTCCTCGTTGACGTTGGAGTCGCCGCCGCCGTTCGCGCGGATGTCGACGGCCAGCGCGCGTGCGCCGGACGCCTTCGCCTTCGTCACCGCGCCCTGCAAGAACGCCGCGAAGCGCTCCGCATCGACGCACGAGTTGTACGCGATCCTCGCCACGCCGTTCGTCGTTCCGAGGTCGGCGTACGGTGCCGTTCCCCGAGCGAGCGCGGCGGCGCGCGCGGCGCGCACCGGTGCCGCAACCGAAGCGAGCGTCACGGTGCGCTCGTTTCCCCCGGGCGGCGTGATGCCGACGCGATAGGGCTGGGAAAGCGCATGCGGGCCGGCGAGCAGAAAGACGGCGTCCAACACGCGCGCCGCGTAGCGCCGGAGCGCGCGCGTCTGGCCACCGTAGAGGCTGGTGGCGAGATCGACGACCTTCGCCGCCGGCACGCCGTCGATCGACGTCACCACGGTACCGCGCGGTACGGCGGGCGCATCGCCGAAATCGGCATCGACGACCAGCGCGTCGTCGGCGTCGACGATGCAGCGCAGCGGAAACTCGCCGCCGCCCTGCTCGCCGTGACGCGACCGGTCCGTCCATCCGGCGACGGAGACATGGCCGTCGTTGAGCGACGCCGCGAGCTGGGCGAGCGCGACGTAGAAGACCGAGCTCGGCGACGGTTCGGAGCACGCGTGCTCCGCGCGCGCGAGCGACGCACGAAACGCGTCGCGGCTCGACGTGCGATACGGCTCGACGCCCACCTCGTCGACGGTCGCGGCGAATGCCCGCAGGTCCGCGCGCATCGCATCCGTCGCGAGCCGCTCGCCGGCGCAGGCGCCCCGGAGCGGAATCGCGCTGACGCCGAGCACCGCCGCGGACGAGACGACGAAGGAGGCGCGTTTCATGACCCCGACAGGCTTCGCGGCCGTCTCCCGATCGCTCTCGGAACGGGCGTGCCGTCTATGTGCCATCTCCTCATCGAAAGCCGCGAACCGCCGGCGGCCCCACCCGCTGCAGCCAGTTCGTCGCGGCGTAGCCAGCCCGCGCGTCGACGAAATGAAGCGTGTAGGCGTGCCGCGAAACCGTCGAGCGGTTCGGTGCGCTGTAGTGCGGGAGCAGCCCGTGCAACACGACGAGCGTCCCGGCTTCCGCTTCGACCGGTTGCGCTTCGTCCAGCGACGGCCACGGCGTGTCGTCGACGCGCTCGAGGCGCGCACCGTCCGCGCCGGCGACGAACCGCTCGCGCAGCGGAGTCCGGTGACCGCCGCGCTGCACCCACAGACAGCCGTTCTCCCGATCCGCGCGCTCCAGCGCGAACCAGAGCGTCGTCACCGTGATCGGATCCGTGTCGAAGTACGTGGCGTCCTGATGCCAGCGCACCTCGCCGCCGATCCGCGGCTGCTTGAAGATGTACATCGACTGGTAGACGCGCGGCTCGGCGATCCCGAGTTCGCGCGAGAGGTCGCCAAGTCGCGGATCGCGCGAGAACCGGTCGAACACCGGGTCGAGGTCGTGCATCGCGTGCCCGATCTTGTTGATCGAGAGCTCTTTCGGCTGGCGCAGCGCCCCGGACGCATCGAACGCCTCTTCCTCGAAGAAACAGCGCACCTTGTCGCCGGACGTGAGAAAGTAGTCGTCGGATTTCGTCTTCGCCTCGTCGCGCGTCGTAAAGACGCCGCTCGCCTCCGCCGGATCGAACGCATCGACGATCTCCGCCGCGCGAGCGCGCAGCGCGCCGATCTCCTCGGCGGACTTGAACTCCGGAATCACGACGAAGCCGTCCCGCGCGAAATCCTCCGCGACCCGGCTCGACATCTCGCTGCGCGCCATACGCACCGCCCTCTTCGCCGCGCACCCCGCCGAACCGTCCCGCCATCCCATCTCACCATGAGCCGCCCATGTCACCGCAAGCCGCCCATGTCACCGCAAGCCGCCCATGTCACCGCAAGCCGCCCATGTCACCCTGAGCCTGTCGAAGGGTGAGCGAGCAACCCGAACGCCAGTCTTCCATCCCGCGCACCGTCGAAGATCCAAACATTCGCACCCCGGCGGCTTGACAAACATCGCATCCGTCGGGTACGCTGCTGGTCGGAAAACCCTATGCACATGCAATTCATCGAAGTCCGACCCGACCGAAACACCGGCGCCGCGAAGCGGCCGCCGACTGCCTCGTCGTACCTCGTGATCGGGAGCATCCCGATCTAGAGACACCAGCGCGCAACGACAACGCTTTCGAGAAGCGGGGTGAGCGGTGCGCTCACCCCGCTTCTGTCTATTTCCCGAAAGGAGGTCCGCACCATGAAGCTCTTCGGCAAACGCGCACGACGCGTCCGATCGCCGCTCGACGGCATCGAGCTCGACTCCAGCGCACGCCACGCCGAGCACGTCGAAGCACTCCGCTCCATGAACGAGCGCGGCGTCGTGATGCCCGACCTCCGCCCAGGTCACGGCCTGGTACGAGTCGTGCACTCACTTCGACTCATCGTCTAATCGCGTCCGCGCAAGGGCATACGCATTCCGCCGCAACCCCGTGAAAGGAGGTGATCCTGTGAACGTGTTCGAGACGGACGGCCGTCCGGTCAAAGCCTGGGTCGCCGGCGTGGAGTTTGATGCCGGCGCGCGCCGTCAGCTCGAGAACATCGCTGTACTGCCGTTCGTGCACGATCACATCGCGGTTATGCCGGACGTGCACCTCGGCAAAGGTGCGACGGTCGGCAGCGTCATTCCGACGATCGGCGCGGTCGTGCCGGCCGCGGTGGGCGTCGACATCGGTTGCGGCATGATCGCGCAGAAGCTGACACTGACCGCCGACGATCTTCCCAGCGATCTCCGCCACGTGCGGAAAACGCTAGAGAACGTAATCCCGGTCGGCAAAGGCGCGCACCGCGATGTACCGGCCGCGGTGGACCGCGCCTGGGAGGACGGCTTGGGTGAGCGCTACGAGAAGGTCGTCCGCCGCGCCCCGGCCGCGTCGACACGCAACGCACGCGAACAACTCGGTACGATGGGAGGCGGGAATCACTTCTGCGAGGTCTGCCTCGACGAGTCGGGCGGCGTGTGGCTGGTGCTGCACTCCGGATCGCGCGGCGCGGGGAACCGCATCGGCCAATTCTACATCGAAGCGGCGCAGCGCGAGTTGGACCGCCTCGGGGTAAAGCTGGTCGACCGCGATCTGGCGCACTTGACCGAAGGGACGCCGCTTTTCGATGCCTACGTCGACGCCGTCGGCTGGGCGCAAGATTATGCGCGCGCAAACCGCGAGGTCATGCTGCAGCGTGCGCTCGAGGCGCTGAACGGCAAGGCCGGTCTCCCGCGCTTCAAGCGGGCCGAGACGGTCGTGAACTGCCACCACAACTACGTCGCTCGCGAGCATCACTTCGGCGCGGACGTCTACGTGACGCGAAAGGGCGCGGTTCGCGCCGGGCTGGGTGAGCTCGGGTTCATCCCCGGTTCGATGGGGGCGCGCTCGTTCGTCGTGCGCGGACTCGGCAACCCCGACTCCTTCGAATCGTGTTCGCACGGTGCGGGGCGTCGCATGAGCCGCGGTGAGGCGAAGAGTCGTCTCACGCTCGCCGA
Source organism: Candidatus Elarobacter sp. (assembly GCA_036402855.1). Taxonomy (GTDB): domain Bacteria; phylum Vulcanimicrobiota; class Vulcanimicrobiia; order Vulcanimicrobiales; family Vulcanimicrobiaceae; genus Vulcanimicrobium. The sequence continues at coordinate 9,774 of DASWSC010000024.1, forward strand.
TCTCGAGCGCGAGACCAAAGGAGTCGAGTGCCGCAAGGACGCGGGCGTCCTCGACGAGGCGCCGTCCGCGTACAAAGACATCGACGCCGTCATGGCGGCGCAGCACGACCTCGTCAGGATCGTGCATACGCTGCGTCAGGTCGTGTGCATCAAAGGCTGATTTCAACGGGCCGCGAGTGGGATGCGTATGCCGCGGCGTACCGCCGGTTCGAGCACGCGGCCTGGTTCCCGGATCCGTACGTCGGGCTGCCCGCAAACACGAGAGAGCCGCGCGTGGCAATTCTGGCGCGAGCAAGGGACGCTCGCGCCGGCGGACGAGTGGTCGTCCTACCACGCCTCGCCCGCACCGGCGGCGAGCGGGAGGACCGTTTCCTCGGCACCGTCGCACCGGCGTACTTCGCAGCGATGGCGCGCTGGCTTCAGACCGTGACGCGCTGAGGCGGCTACGCGGCTCCACCGAGATACGCGGCCCGCACCGCCTCGCTCGCGGCCAGCTCCGATGCGGCGCCGGAGTGCGCGACGCGACCGACTTCGAGCACGTAGCCGCGTGAGGCGACCGCCAGCGCCTGGCGCGCGTTCTGCTCGATCACCAAGATCGTCGTGCCGCGCGCGCTGATGTCGCGAATCACCTCGAAGATCGTCTGCACCAGCTTCGGCGAGAGCCCCAGCGACGGCTCGTCGAGCATCAGCAGCCGCGGGCGCGACATCAGCGCGCGCCCGATCGCGAGCATCTGCTGCTCGCCGCCCGACATCGTCCCGCCCTTCTGCTCGTAGCGCTCCTTCAGCCGCGGAAAGATCGTCAGCACGCGCTCGAGATCCTCGGCGATCTCGTGCTTCGCTCGGCGCGTGTACGCGCCGAGCTCGAGGTTCTCGCGCACCGTCATGCGCGGGAAGATGCGCCGGCCTTCCGGCGAGTGACCGATCCCGGCGCGAACGATCTCGTTCGGCGCCAGCCGCGTGACGTCGGCGCCGGCGAAGCGGATCGTTCCGGAGGCCGGCCGCACGAGCCCGCTGATCGCCCGCAGCGTCGTCGTCTTTCCGGCGCCGTTGGCGCCGATCAGCGTGACGATCTCGCCCTCCTCGACGGTGAGCGAGACGTCTTCGAGCGCTGTGATGCGCCCGTAGCGCGCGACCAGCCCGCTGACTTCGAGCAGCGCCACTTATGCGCGTCGCTCCAAAACGATTAGCTGGTCGAAGGCGCTCGCCCTGCCACGAGTTTCGTCCCAAATCCTCGTGGTCTTTAAATCACTATGCGCGCGATCGTTCACCGTTTCAAGGTAAGTCCACTGTGACAACGGAACGACTGACTCAACTACTTCGTCTCCAAGCAGCGTTCCCGATCGCGTCATGACCGCACCGATCACCAATATAGCTTTTGTCCCAATCCGTGATGCACTCGCCATCGCTTCAAGCGCGTTCAACAAAAATGTCAAGTATCGAGTGAGGGAACCAGTCTGCGCCAGGGCGCCGTCTACGGCCTTCGGGTCAACGCCGAGCAACCACAAGCGCAGCCAATTAAAGGCACCGTATTTGAGGACTCCGAGGTACGGTGGAGACGTAAAGATCAAATCGACCGGCGGAATTCCGCTATACGTCTCGACTCTTGACGCATCACCAAAGTGCACAGTCCCTGGCGCTCCCGAGATGAACTCGAGCGTTTCAACTCTCCGCCGGAGCTGCAAGAAGACATCATAGGGACGTAAGGAAAGCTTATTTTCTCGCACATACGTTGCAACGTAACGAGGCGACATACTAAACGTATTCGGCATGTCTACGGAGAGGTAAGCTGAGCCGAAGCTTTTCCGACGCTTTCCATGTAGGATTCCGAGCAATGCCGCTAAGATGAAGTTGTCAACGGTATCTTCCTGTTGAAGCACACTCCGGATGTAAGCGAGCTGACCGACCGTATATGGATGAAAAAACGAACGCAGGTCGGCCGGCATTTCGTATTGGTGACCGCCACATCGATGGAACTCCTCGTCAAGTGAAGCGACTCGTCGAAGCACCGCTACCTGCTCGACGCTTGCCGCTTTCGCTGACGAGACGCAAAACGCCAGCGGGTTTCGATCAATTCCAACGCCTTCGCGCCCGTGCTGGCGCGCCGTCAAGATAGTTGTTCCTGATCCACAAAATGGGTCCAGCACGCGCTGACCGGATGATGTGTATCGATTGATATACTCGGCAGGTAGTTCAGGCGGGAATGAGCCGAGGTACGTGCACAGCGAGTGCAGACTACTGCGTCGAGGACTAGCCGCTCGCATACGTCTCATCGAGTCGGGAGACCGCCATAATAGAAGCGATCACCGTTTGCGCGGCTCGGTCTAGTTCCGCCGCTCGGTACGTTTCTAGAACGTCGGCGGGCAAGGCAGCCTCCTGCTCGACTTCGGCCTGTCTCTGCAGGTACGCGTATAGACCCACATTTAGGAGGTATGACGTTCGAATGCGATTGAGGCCTGTCTCTTTGTAGTCGGCTTGATCGATCGCGCGTTCAAGCCTCCTATTATCCATATTGATGAAGATATCCGTCTGGACTCCTGCTTCGTTGACCTTCGCCACCGAGTCTCCATTAAATCCATGATCAGGCCATTGCGGCCGCATTACGCGGTGTAGGCGCGGAAGGTTTATCGTTGACTTTCCGCTGCCCGACGCGTCCGGCTTCTTTTCATCAGGAACGACGACGTAGTTTACCTTATCGACGAACGTCTTGTTATACACGTCGGTAAGAGCCACTGTGACCGAGCCGCTAGCACCGATTGAGCCCATTTCTAGGTGGACTGACATGGACGCGCGTCCACCTTTAAAGTCCGTGTTCTTACGATACCCTACTGCGGCAGCTGGCTCGCTGAAGATTGTGAGTCGCGCGGATGTACTATTGTTGGTTAGGTAGCCGTCGGGCGCATCGCTCTCGAGCTTAATGAGCCCGAGAGAATTCGCGCGCAGTTCTAAGGGTTGTCCTTTGTTTCCGATCCTTATAAACGATGGTTCGGGCGCAGTCGGGAGCGGAGCCGGCGGTGTCGACTCTCCACCACCCCCTTCGGTTCCG
>DASWSC010000025.1:0-4294 GCA_036402855.1 Candidatus Elarobacter sp.
GACGTGCAGCCGTGGAAACACGTCCCCGCGCCGGTCGCCGGGCGGCCGAACGCCTGGGGCGAGGACCTCGAGACGACGCGCACGGTCCGCGGCGCGCCCGAAGCCGGCAAACAGCTCGTCTCGTCGCTGCTCGAGAACGACTTCGACGTCGCGTACGCGTACCGGCCGCTGCACCACGACGCACTTCCCCACGCGTTCCTGAACGCGGTGCTGTACCTCGACCTCGACCGCACCGGTTTCCCGTACCCGATCGTGCCGTTCCAAGTGAACTGCTACGGCCGCAAGGTGATCAGCCACAAGGGTTCGCTGAGCCGGTTCGCCGATGCGTCGAAGCCCCCCGATCCGCCGTCACCGTCGCCGCGCCGCTGCTTCGATCTCGGTCGCGCCGTGGCGCGCTGGGCCGCCGCGAGCCCGCTCAAGGTCGCGCTGTGCGCGTCGTCGAGCTGGTCGCACGCGTTCTTGGTCGACAAGAACTGGCGGCTCTTTCCGGACGTCCCGCGCGACCGCGCGCTCTACGAAGCGCTCGCGTCCGGCGACTTGGCGTCGTGGCGCGACGTCCCGCTGGCGTCGGTCGAGGAGTCGGGGCAGCACGAGCTGCTGAACTGGTTCTGCCTCGCCGGAGCGATGCACGAGCTGGGGACGAAACTCGCGTGGTCGGACTTCGTCGAGACGCACGTGTTCAACTCGAACAAGGTGACGGCGATCTACGAGCCGCACCGGGCCGGCGCGCTGACGGCTACGGGCTAGGAGACGGCGCCGGCAAGGCGCGGGGATCGTCATCAAGTCGCGCGGGGCGTCGTACGTGCAGACCGCAAACGGGTGACGGGGGATTTAGACGAACGAGACGGTTGTGTCGCCGAGGCCGGCGGTGAAGGTCGCGCGGAATGTGTCGCCTGCGGCGGCGGGGACGGCGGCGGAGAGCGCGCCGGGGAGCACGACGTCGCCGGCGGCGAGGACGAGGCCCGTGTCGGCGAGGGTGTTGGCGAGCCAGGCGACGGCGCGCAGCGGGCCGGACCCGAGGACGGCGGAGCCGAGGCCGGTGCCGATCGTCTCGCCGTTCTTGGTGAACGTCATCGCGATCGCCGGCAGATCGATGCCGGCCGGTGCGACGCGTGCAGCGCCGATCACGAAGCGCGCGGACGAGCCGTTGTCGGCGATGGTGTCCGAGAGGCTGATCTTCCAGTCGCGGATGCGGCTGTCGATGATCTCCAGCGCCGGCGCGACGTAGTCGCACGCGGCGAGGACGTCGGCGTCCGTCACGCCCGGACCGCGCAGCTCGCTCTTGAGCACGATCGCGATCTCCGCCTCGACCCGCGGCTGCAGCAGCTCCGCGATCGGGAAGCTCGCGCCGTCCTCGACGCGCATGCTCGCGAAGAGATGGCCGAAGTCCGGTTCGTCGACGCCGAGCATCCTCTGCATCGGCTCCGAGGTGAGGCCGACCTTCATCCCCACGCGGGCGTCGCCGCGCGCGATGCGGCGGCGCGCGGTCTCGCGCTGAATCGCGTACGCCGTCCGCGCATCGAAGGCGACGCTTGCGATGAGCGGCGCGATCTGCACGCCATCGCGCTCGGCGGCTTCGAGTGCGGCGGCGAGCACGGTGACGTCGACGGTCTCGTTCATGCGGAGATCTCCGTGGTGCGGTTGAGCAGGGCGAGCGCGTTCGACGACCGCAACGCGGCGGCGTGGTCCGGGAACGCGTCGACGACGGCTCCCGGCGGGATCTCGCGCACGGTGAACGGGTAGTCGCTGCCGACGACGAGATGCGAAGGATCGAGGCGTTCCAGCATCAGCGCGAGGTTGCGCGCGTCGAACGTCAGCGTGTCGCAGTAGAACGCGCGCGCGACCTCCGAGGGCCGCCGTCCGGCGGCGCGCAACTCGTCGTTGATCTCCCACAGCCGGTCGAGCCGCGGAAGGAGCCACGGCAGCGTCCCGCCGCCGTGCGCGAGGACGACGCGCAGCCTGCGCCGTTCGAGCAAGCCGCTCGTCAGCAGCATCGCGGCGGCGATCCCCGTCTCGTTCGGATATCCCGTCGAGATCACCATCATGCGGCGCCGGACGCGGTTGAAGCCGGGCGCCGACTCGGGATGGACGAAGACGATCGCGTCGAGCGCTTCGCACCGCTCCCAGAACGCTTCCAGCGCGGGATCGTCGAGCTCGCGCCCCCCGGCCGTCGTCCCGATCTCGACGCCGTGCAGGCCGAGCTCGCGCACCGCGCGCTCCAGCTCCGCACACGCGCGCTGCGGATCTTGCAGCGGCACCGCGCCGAGCGCCGCGAAGCGGTCGGGGCGGGCGCGCACGATCGCGGCGAGCGCGTCGTTCTGCGCCCGCGAGAACGCCGCACCGTCGTCGGCGCTCGCGTCGTAGGCGTAGCTCACCGGGATCGGGGAGAGCACTTGCAGCGCCACGCCCTCCGCGTCCATCTCGGCGATCCGCCGCTCCACGTTCCAGCTCCGCTCGTCGATCGTGCGGTAGACCGCGCCGTTGCGCAGCAGCTCGCCGGACCGGCCGTCGCGCCGCAGCGCGACGCAGCCCGGCAAGGCCAGGCTTTCCAGGGACGCGTCGATGTAGTGGGTGTGGAAGTCTACAGTCATGAGAATATCGAGATTTGCTGGGTTTACATGAATTCGCAGGGCGTCCTCTCGCGTCCGGCGTACGACCTGCGCAGATGAACACGGCGGTGGGTGGATTCGCGGAGCCGGCCGGAAACGACGGCGCCGCGACGAGTCTGGTCGAGCTGGCCTACGCGCACCTGCGGCGCGACGTCATCCTCGGAGCGCTCAAACCGGGCGAGAAGCTGCGGATCGAGGACTTGCGCGCGCGCTACGGGCTGGGCGCGACGCCGCTCCGCGAGGCGCTCTCGCGGCTGAGCGCGATCGGCCTGGTCGAGGCGACGGCGCAGCGCGGCTTCCGCGTCTCGCGCGTCTCGGTCGAGGACCTCGACGACGTGACGGCGTGCCGCATCCGGCTCGAGACCGAGCTGCTGCGCGACAGCATCGCGCACGGCGGCGACGCATGGGAGGCGCGCGTCGCGGGCGCGTTCCACACGCTCGCGAAGATGGAGAAGCGCGGCCTCGCGCTCGACGCCGAGACCTTCAGCCGGTGGGAGGCGCTCAACCGCGCGTTCCACGAGGCGCTCGTCTCCGCGGCGAGCTCGCGCTGGAACGTGCGCTTCCGCGAGATGATCTACGACCACCACGAGCGCTATCGCCGCATCTCGCACCTCGTCGGGAACCGCTCGATCGACGTGCGACGCGAGCACGCGCAGATCTGCGAGGCCGCGCTCGCGCGCGACGCCGACGCTGCGTGCCGTGTCGCGGAGCTGCACGTGCGGCGCACGGGCGACGCGATCCGCAAGCAGCTCGCGCACCGGCTGCGCTGACGCCGTGGCCGAGCGCACCATGTGGGAAGAGTTCCTGGGCGGCGAGATCCGCTACCGCACGGTCGACGGGATTCGCACGCGCTCGCTCGAGGCGGGCGACGGCGATCCGGTGCTGCTGCTGCACGGCAACGGCGGGCACGCCGAGATCTACATCCGCAACGTGGTCCCGATCGCGGAGCGCGGCTACCGCGTCTACGCGATCGACTCGCTCGGTCACGGCTTCACCGACAAGCCGGACGTCGCGTACACGATCCCGGAGTACGCGGCGCACGTGCGGTCGTACATCGACGCGATCGGCGGACCGGTCCACCTGGTCGGCCACGGCCTGGCCGGCTGGGTCGCCACGTACCTCACGGTGCACCATCCGGACCGCGTCCGCTCGCTGGTGAACCTCAACGGCCTCACCCACCTGGCCGCCCCCGACGAGAAGATGGAGACCGGGTTCCGCCAGGTGCAGCAGCTCTCGACGAAAGCGACGGCGCAGGCGACGCCGGAGAGCGTGCGCACGCGCTTGAACTGGGCTCTCGCCGATCCGGCGAGCGCGACCGACGAGATGGTCGCCGTCCGCTACGCGATCTACCGCCGTCCCGAGACGGCGCGCGCGATGGCGAAGATCGTGCAGGTCGAGTCGGCGGAGCAGCGCCGCTTCGGCCTCACCGCCGAGCAGCTCGCGACGATCCGCGTCCCCGTGCAGCTCATCTACTCCGACAACCCGGTCGAGAACTGGGAGAACTTCGAGCGGATGCGCGACGCGATCCCGGGCGCGCGGCTCGACCGCGGCGGCGGCGGGCTGATCGGGATGTGGGAAGCGCCCGAGCGCTTCAACGAGCTCGTCCTGGCGCATCTCGAACGCGTCGCGGCGCGGGGCTGACGTGGCCGGACGGCTCGCCGGGCGCACCGCGCTCGTCACCGGCG
>DASWSC010000026.1:0-4489 GCA_036402855.1 Candidatus Elarobacter sp.
GTCGCGCCGTCGGAACGTTTCCCCCTTCAGCGAGCGAAAGTTGACGGTCATCGCCGCATCGATCCCGATACTAGTACGGTCGGTCTAGCACGGCGCGATCAGCGTCGCTTGTGCGCCTTCGACGGGGCGGAGTCGATCGACACGACGTTGTCCGGTACGTCGGTGTCGGTGTCCGCGGCCAGCGTCCCGTATTTCGCCTTGTAGTACGTGTCGCGCAGATTCCCGAGCTTCATGTCGCGCGCAATCGGTTCCTCATCGCCGCGATACACCGTGACGCCGCGGAAGAGCAGCACGTACGGCGCGAGCCGCATGCGCTTCCAGTCGGTGACCGTCCAGCCTTGCGGCGACATCACCGGATAGTCGTACGGCGGCAGATCGTCCTTGGCGGCGCCGAGGCGTTCGAACGACACGCGAAATCCCTCGCGCTGAAAGATCTGCTCCTGCAGCTCGGTGATGCTGAGACCGGGTCGCCGTGCCACGAGGCGAGCGTACGCGTCGTGGACGCCAACACCTCCGCCGCCCCGGCGCGCAAGGAGATCGCTGAAACTCGCCCTAATAAGCAAGCCTAGCATACTTACGGGGTGATCTTTCATGCCGAACCGCATCGACCCACATCGCGCGCTCGTCGCGTCGACGGCACTGAGCATGGACGGAATGAACACGCGGCATCTGCCGGGCACCGGCGCAGGGATCGACGCGTGCGCCGCCGCGGTCCAGCTCGTGCTCCGGAGCGTCTTCGGCCATCCGTTCGTGGGCGGCGGCGGCAACCCGATCTGGGTCCCCGACCTGCGCGCCGGACTCCTCGCCGGAGGCTGGCGCGCGTTCGACGACGCGACCGGCGCGCTCGCCGGCGACGTCGGCATCCAGAACGGCACGCACGACGGCACGGCCGACAACCCGTACGAGAACCACGTCGGGATCGTCGTGATGGATCCGGAGGGCAGCGGCGAGCTGAAGATCCTGAGCAACAGCAGTTCGCGCGGCGCGTTCATCTACGTCGACGATCTCGAGTTCAGCCACATCGGCTACCCGCCGGGGAAGATGGGGCCGACGCGCTTCTACCGGTACAAGCCGAGCTGACGGATCGGCGCACGGCAGACTAGCCGGCGCGCTCGCGTGCGTGATGGACGGGCGACACCCTTCCAGGAGAGACGCACGATGATTCAGACTCAATGGCCCGGCCTCGGCCAGGCGATCGATTTTTCGTCGCTCGACGGCGCCACCGGCGACGGGCGCCGGCTGTGGCCGGGCGACGGAACCGCGCCGGCCGCCGCCTCGTCGCTGGCGACCGACGGAATCGCGCGCCCGTGGTGGACGTGCCGAACCGGGCTCGCGAACTCGGCCAACCCGCTCGGCGCGCTGCTGGGTGCGGGCGGGACCTCCGGCGGCTCGCTGTTCGGTCTCGTCTCTGGGCTCGTCAACACACTGCAGCAGCTCGTCGCAGCGCTGCTGAACCAAGGGCTGGCGCAAGGGTCCGGCGGAGCGCAGTCGCAGACGCCGCCGGGCTTCGCGGGAGGCGGCCCCGAGCAGCACTTCTCGAACGTGGACGTGAGCTCCACGGGCGACCCGCACATCGGCGAAGTCGGCACGCGTGAGGACGCCGCCGGCGCGCACGCCGTCGACGCGCACTGGGACAGCATGAGCTCGCACGACGACCTGGTGCACAGCAACCAGATCGCCGGCGGATACCGCGTTTCGACCACCGTCACCGCGCCCGACGCGAACGGCGTGACCTTGAACCAGTCGGCGACGGTTCACACGAACTACGGCCAGGACGCGATCACGATGAACCGTGACGGCTCGTTCGCGATCTATGACGACGGCGCGGCGGTGGCGCTCGGGCGCGGCGAGTCGGCGACGCTCTCGGGCGGCGAGCAGGTTAGCGCGAACCAGGACGGCTCGCTGACGGTGAACGCGCGCAACCGCGGCGGCGGCACGATCGCGACGACGCTCCGGAGCACCGGCGGCGGGGTCGACGTCACCACGCACGCGCGCGACCTGAACCTCGGCGGCGACGTCGTCGCGCACGACGCGCTCAGCCCGCAAGCGCCCCACCCGCCGCATCACCGCCGCGCTCCCGTCGCAGGGCGCCCGGCGCCGCTCGGCCCGGTGCAGCTCTAGTGCGTGTGCGTGAAGTTGCCCAGCGCGACGCCGAGCCGTTCGATGCGCTGTAGCGCCTCCCGCATCCCGACCGGGTCCGTGGGGCGGCCGACTTGCGCGAAGTAGCGCTCCGGATCGATGTTGAGCGTGCGCGTCTGCACCATCGCGACAGGATGGGCGCGCAGAAAGCGCTCGAGCGCCTCGACCTCGCTGCGCTCGTCGGTCACACCCGGGTGCGTCAGGTAGTTCAGCGAGACGCGCATACCGCGCTGGACCGCCAACGCGATCGACGCCAGAACGTCGTCGAGGTCGTACCCGGCCGGCCGGTAGTACGCGGCGTACACGTCGGGCCGGAACGAGTTGAGGCTGATCCGCACCGCCTGCAGACCGGCGTCGATCAGCCGCGCGAGGCTCTTCGGGAGCGACCCGTTCGTGTTCAGGTTGATCGTCCCGTTCGGCCGCGCCATGCGGATCGAGGCGATCGCGCGCTCGATCGTCGTCACGCGGAGCAGCGGCTCACCTTCGCAGCCCTGCCCGAACGAGACGATCCCGTCGGGAACGCGCTCGAGATGGCGGATCGCGATCCGCGCGACGTCGCCGGCGTCGGCCTCGAAGGCGACGCGGGTCTGCGGCGACGGCATCCCGGCGTCGGGCGGCAGCTCCGAGATGCAGCCGACGCACGCCGCGTTGCACGTCGGCGAGACCGGCAGCGCCGCTTCACCGCGTTCGAGGAAGACGTTCTGCGCGGTGAAGCACCCGTATTCGCGCGAGCACACGCCGAGCTGCGCGAGCGTGCGATTGCGCGGGTCCTGGGCTTGCCGCCCGCGGATCAGCGATTCGAGCTCGCCTTCCCGGAAGTAGCGCGGGGTCCAGTCCTCGCTCTCGTCGGTGCGCATCGCGGCGACATGCAGCTCGTCGTCGACGACGCCCGCAAAGGTGTATCCGAACAGCGGCAGATCCGGCGCATCGGCCTGCCGCCGGTACGCGGGGAGCAGCAGCCGCGTGTAGCCGGCCGGAAGCAGCGCGGCGAGCGCGGTGCGGCGCGAGGCGGCGCCGCCGCCGCTCAGCAGCGGCACGCGCCCCGGCAGCATCGTCGTCACGGTTCCGGGCGGCGCCGGGATCAGCTCTTCGCGCCGAGGCGGCCGCTCGATCCCGCCGTCCGCGATCGGCGAGCGGGTCTCATCGTAGAAGATGCGCCCGCGCGAATCGGTGTACGCGAGCCCGGTCACGCGACGACTCGCTCGAACTCCCGTACGGCGTCGCCGACCAGCGTCGCGCGCTCGCCCGGCTTCCATGTCACGTCCAGCACCCCGCCCGGAACATCGAGCGCGACCGGCGAGGTTGCATCAGCGGCTGCGATCAGGACCGCCGCGACGGCGACCGCACCCGTTCCGCACGCTTGCGTCGCGCCGGCGCCGCGCTCCCAATGGCGCACGCGCCAGCGCCCGTGCGCGCGCGCGACGAAGTGGACGTTCGTACCGTGCGGGTACCGCGGGTCGCGCTCGATCCGCGGACCGATCGCGTGCAGATCCAGCCGGTCGAGATGGTCGTGCTCGAGCCGGATGACCGCGTGCGGGTTGCCCAGATCGACCGGTGTCGCGCGAAAGCCGGCGACCAGGTGCGGCTCGCCGATTCGCGGCTCGCCCATCTCGACGGCGACGCGGTACGGCGCGCGCGAGAGGATGCGCGTCCCGATCGGGCCGGCGAGCGTCTCGATCGTCGCCGCGTCGCGGCCCTCGTGCTCGTCGAGGTATCGGGCGACGCAGCGCATCCCGTTCCCGCACATCTCCGCTTCGCTGCCGTCCGCGTTCACGATGCGCATCCGCGCGTCGAAGAGCGCCGACGGCTCGATCAGGAGGACACCGTCGGCGCCGAGTCCTTCATGCGAATCGCAGATGTGGCGCGCGAACGCGACCGCATCGTCGAGCGGCGCGGTTCGCTCGTCGACAAGGACGAACCGATTGCCGGTCCCGCTCGTCTTCACGATCGGGACGCCGGTCGTCACGGCGCCACGGCCTCCGCCTGCTCGGGGACGAGCGGCGCGCTGACCGGCCCGTTCGGCGAGATCGTCGAGACGGCGTGCTTGTAGATCAGGTGCGCCTTCTTCTCGTACTCGAGCACGATGGTGAACGGATCGAACCCCTTCACGACGCCGCGAAGCTGGAAGCCGTTGACGAGATAGATCGTCACCGGCACAGCCTGCCGCTTCACCTCGGCGAGGTACGCGTCTTGGAGCTGCTGGGGCCGAGGGATCGCCATGATCCTCCGCCTTTACGCCCAGCCGGGGAGCGCTCCCGCTTCGGCCGCCGCGCGCGCCGCGGCGTCGCCCGCGGGGATGCGGACGAGCCCCGGCTCGGTGCGGAACCACGTCGCCTGCCGTTTCGCGTAG
>DASWSC010000027.1:0-4569 GCA_036402855.1 Candidatus Elarobacter sp.
GGATCGGACCCCGGGCCGGGCTTGGGCCGCCAGGCGTCCAGCACGCTGCCCAGCTTCAGCACGGGCTCACCGTCGCCGCGCGGACCGCCCAGCTCGCGGCGGCGCCGACGTCGCGCGGCAGCTCGGTCGTGGTCAGGAACGCCTGCTCGAAGCCCTCGACCGCGCCCAGGAACCCGCCGGCGCGCTCGGCGTCGAGCTCGGAGAGGACGTCGTCGAGGAGCAGGATCGGAGCGTCTCCCGTCCGGGCGCGCATCACGTCGTATTCGGCGACCTTGAGCGCGAGCACCGCCGTCCGCTGCTGACCCTGCGAGCCGAACGCCGCCAGCGGCTTCCCGTCGACGAGCAGCCGCAGCTCGTCGCGATGCGGACCGACCAGGGTCGTGCGCCGCCGCAGCTCGCCCTCGACCGCCGCGGCGAGCGCCTCGGCGACGTTCGACTCGGGATTCGGCGCATAGGTCACGCCGAGCCGTTCGCGAGTCCCGCGCCAGCGCCCGTAGATCGCCGCGGTCGCGGTCGCCAGCTCGTCGACGAACGCGCGGCGCGCCGCGATCAGCGCCGATGCCGGACGGACGAGCTCGTCGTTGTACGCGAGCAGCAGATCGCGATCCGGCGCGATCGCGCCGCGCAGCAGCGCCGATTTCTGCTGAATGACTTTCTGGTACAGCGCCAGATCGCGGTAGTACGTCGGCGACAACTGCGCCAGCGCGCCGTTCAGGAACGCGCGCCGCAGCGACGGCCCGCCGCCGACGAGCTGAAGGTCGGCCGGCACGAACGTGACCACGCGCGTCCGGCCGAGGAACCGCGCGAACCCGACCGCGCCGCCGTTCACCTCGAAGCTCTTGCGCGTCCCCGCCGGCGTCCGCGCGATCGTGCAGCGCAGCCGAATCTCCCCGGCCGCGATGCGCGCCTCGCCGCCGATCTCCGCGCGCTCCGTCCCGTCGCGAATCAGCTCGCTCTCGCGGTGCGCCCGGAACGACTTCCCCGTCGCGAGCATCGCCAGCGCTTCGAGGAGATTCGACTTCCCCTGTGCGTTCGGCCCGACCAGCAGGTTCAGCCCCGAGGCCGGCTGCAGATCGAGCTCCGCGTAGTTGCGGAACTCGCCGAGACGGATGCGCTCGATCCTCACCGCCCGACGACGAGATTCATTGCGTCTCGCGACCGCGGCCGCGCTACTGGCGCAGCGGCATCAACACGTAGAGCTGCTCGCCGGAGTCTTCGCCGAGCTCGAGCGGGCGGATCGCCGCCGGCGAGAGCGGTCCGAGGAACTCGAGCACCGTCTGCGGCGAGTCGACGTGGTTGAGTATCTCGACGAGATACCGCGCGTTGAACGCGATCGCGAGATCCTCGCCGGTCTGCTCGACCTCGAGCTCTTCGTACGCGTTGCCGGTGACGTCCGACTTGGCGGTGATCATCAGCGTCTGGTTCGTCACTTCGAGCTTCACCATCGAGGCGCGGTCGCCGGCGACCAGCTCGGCGCGGCGCAACCCGCCGATCAGCGACTGCGTGTTGACGACGACGCGGCGGTCGAACTTCGCCGGGATGACTTGCTGGTAGTTCGGGTACTGGCCGTCGACCAGGCGTACGACGATCGACGTCGTGCCGGCGGTGAACTGGAGCTGGTTCGCGTTCGCGCCGAGCGCCGTCACTTCGACGAGCTCGGCGGTGCCGAGGTTGCGCGCCGCTTCGCTGAGCGCGCGCGACGGAACGATGTACTTCGCCGTCCCTTCGATTCCGCGCTCGAGCTTCGCGGTCCAGCGCGCGAGGCGGTACCCGTCGGTCGCGACCATCGTGATGTTCGAGCCGTCGAGCTCGAGCAGCGTCCCCATCAGCACGGCGCCGCGCGCCTCTTCGTTCGAGGCGGCGAAGATCGTCGCCGAGACGCCTTCCCGGAACCGCTTCGCCGGGATCGCGAAGGACTGACCCTTCTGCGCGCTCGGGAGCGGCGGGTACTCGTCGGCGGGGAGCGCGTGGAAATCGTAGTTCGAACGCTCGGCCTTGACCGAGGCGCGCGATGGCGAGCCGGTCAGCTCGAGGAGCCCGGCCGGGAGGTTCCCGAGGTACCCGCTGAAGAGCCGGGCCGGGACGGTGACCGAGCCCTGCTCGGCGATCTCGGCCGGGAACGACTGCTCGAGCGTGAGCTCGAGATCGGTGGCGCGGACGCGGATCGCACCTTCGTCGGCGCTGAGCAGGACGTTCGAAAGGATCGGCACGGTCGTGTGCGCGTTGACGACCTTGCTCGCCGCGCCGACCGCCGACGCGATGTCTTTCGTACTACACGTGAACTTCACTGATCCACCGCTCCGGTACCGTCCGTCGTCCGGTCTTTAGTATAAGAAAGATCGTCGTACCAGCAGTAAGGCGGTGAACAGCGGGGACAACCGCCGGGATCCGCTCGTACCACGGGTTCGCGCGCGTTTCGGGGTGTGGACCGGCCGATGCGGTTGTCCACGCGATCCCCGACTCGGGCGCGCATCCCGCTTTTCCACGGGTTGGAGCCCGACCTGTGGCGCGGGCGAGGATGAGATTGTGAACGCGGCAGGGATCGCCTCCCTGCCGCGTTCCTTTTTCGTTCGACGCGCCGCCGTTACGTGTGGAGCGTCAGGAGGTAGGGACCCGTTCCGTAGCCGGCGACGACGAGGGTCCCGTCCGGCGCCAGCACGAGGCCGTAGATGTTCCCCGCGCCGGCGACGTTGAGAAGCTCGGCGCGGCCGCTCGCACGGTCGACGCGCCCGATGCGGCCGTCGAGGTACGAGATGAAGAAGAGGTTTCCGTTCGCGTCGAGCTGCTCGTACTGCGTGAACTCGTTCCACGCGTCGTTGCCGTAGAGACGGGGAACGGCGTAGGTGGTGAGCGTGCCGCTCGCGACGTCGTCGCGGACGAACTCGTTCAGGTTACGCAGATCGACGAACCACAGCGACCCGTTCGCCGCGTCGTAGCCCTGCGCGTCGAGCATGCGCCCGGGATGCTGCGCGTCGACCTCGGCCTCGCTCAGCTTCGTCCCGCTCGGCGAGTACTTCGCGAGCCACGTTCCGTTGACCGCGGCGTACGACGTCTCGACGACCCAGAGGTTGCCGTCGCCGCTCGGGAAGACGCGGGTCGGGAGCGGCAGCAGGACGGGCGTCGTGTCGCCGACCGGCGGAACCGAGACCGCGAACTCCGCCGGCGTCCCGGCCGCCGAGCCGTTGAACGGCAGGCTCCAGACCTTGCCGGTGGTCCGCTCGGCACCGACGATCGCGCCGTTCGCGAGCGTGAGGTGCAGCACTTCGTCGGCCGTTTGATAATCGGTGAACACGTGCGTCGCCGTATCGAACCGCGTCACGTAGTACGGCGCGACCGGAAGCCCGTTCGAGACGGACGCCGAGACGATGTAGAGCGCGCCGTCGGGGCCCAGCACCGGGGAGCGCAGCGAGCGCACCACCGACGACGTCGAGACGGTGTACGCCCCGGTGACGGTGTACGTCGCGTCGATGCTCGCGATCTTCCCGCCGGTCTGCGTGATCCACAGCTTCCCGCTCGCATCGTAGACGGGGTCGTAGCTGCGTACCGTGTTCGCGAGCGCGTGCGTCGCGCTGCCGGTTCCGGCGGTCCGTGCCGGTCCCGCAGCGGGGGTGACGGTGACCGAGGCCTGGAGCGTTCCGTACGTCGCCTGCACCTGGAACGCCGCGATCGCGGCCCCGTTGTACGAGACGAACGGCACCGTGTAGCGGTCGGGGATGGAGACGGTCTTGGCCGTCGCGGAGGGTCCGGGGCTGGCGACCGGCGTCCCGTTCCAGCGCTGCGTCGAGTTCTGCACGACCTGCGTGTAGAGCGTCGTCGCGGAGGTCGTCTCGAGATCGGTGACCGTCACCGGGTGCGCGTAGCTCTGCGGCGCGATCAGCACCGTGTTCGACGCGTCGTAGAGCTGCACGCTGATCGGCAGGTTCACGGCGGTGCCGGTCAGCGGCGCGGGGTCGCTGACGAAGACGCGCATCGAGGCGACCGCGCCGTCGAGCGTGACGGAGAGCGGGTTGTCCTGCGCGTCCTTGATCGTGACCTGAAGCGTCGCGCTGCCGAGCGTCGTCCCCGATCCGTCGCGTGCGGTGTTCGTCGCGACGGTGACGGCGTCGTCGCCGAGCGGCAGCCGCACCTGCAGATGACACGTCTGATAGATCCCCGACGCGTCGCTCGTGCACGTGATGCCGTTGCCGATCGCGGCGCCGCTGATGTCGAAGACGGCATGAGAGGGCGCGGCACCGGTCTGCGTCGCGTCGATGACGAGCGAGTTCGCTCCGGCCGAGAGTTCCTCGGGCCGCCGTTTCGCGCTCGCTTCGGAAGTCGATGCCGCGGAGATCAGGCGCTTGAACGTGAGCGTCGCGCTCGCGCCGCCGGCGGCGTTCAGCGCCCCGGCAGGGCTCGGTGCGACGCCGGCGCCGCCGCCCGAGCAGGCCGCGACCGCGGCGAGCGTCATGACGGAGAGCGCGCGGGTGAGATGGCGCGACATGCTAGTGTTTCCCTTGAACGGTCAGGCTGGAAGTGGCGACGGTGACCGCGATGGTCGTCTGGCGCTGCGCTGCGTCGGTCACGGTGATC
>DASWSC010000028.1:0-4722 GCA_036402855.1 Candidatus Elarobacter sp.
CCACGCCGGCGAGATCCCGCGCGGGCGCGAGCTGGCGAAGCGCAACATCGCGGCGTTCGAGCGGAGCGGCGCCGACGTGTACGTCGTCAACGCGGCCGGGTGCGGGTCGGCGCTCAAGGAGTACGGCCACCTCTTCCACGAGGATCCCGAGTGGTCGAACCGTGCGATCGCGTTCTCGGCGAAGGTCCGCGACGTCCTGGAGTACCTCGACGAGATCGGCATACCCGCCGGCGTGCTCGGACCGGTGCGCGGCGTCGTGACGTACCAGGACGCCTGCCATCTCGCGCACGCGCAACGCATCACCGCGCCGCCGCGGCGTCTGCTCGCGAGCATCCCCGGCCTCGAGCTGCGCGAGATGAACGAGTCCTCGCTCTGCTGCGGCTCCGCCGGAATCTACAACGTCCAGCAGCCGGCGATGGCGCAGCGCCTGCAGGCGCGCAAAGTCGACCGCGTCCTCGAGACGTCGCCCGAGATCGTGGCGACCGCGAACCCGGGCTGCGCGTTGCAAATCCGCAACGGCCTCGACCGCGCCGGCGCGTCGCACATCGCGGTGAAGCACGTCGTCGAGCTCCTCGACGCGAGCATCACAAGCGGGAAGAGCGGTCCTTAGAGGTCGCCGACGCGCTGGCCGTCGCCGACCGCGTCTTCGAGGGTGGGGTAGACCGAGAAGACCTTGAGGAGTCCGGTGATGCGGAGCAGCCTCAGGATCTGGCCTTCCTTCGCGACCAGACGAATCTCGCCGGCGAACTCCTTGGCACGGCGCTGACCGCCGATCAAGGCGCCGAGGCCGGTGGAGTCGAGGAAGTCGACGCGCGTCAGATCGACGATCAGCCGGTGGCTCCCGCGCTCCGAGGCGGCGACCAGCGCGGCCCGGACGGTCGGTGAGGTTGCGATGTCGAGCGAGCCGGTCAGCTCGTAGACCTGCATCTCGTCGACGACGTGCACGTGGATCGAGAGGTCCTCGTGATGACCTTGCTGGCTCGTGCTTCCGTTGACGTTCATCCCTCGTACTCCCGCCATTCCGCGATCAGCCCGCGCTCGTCGAAGCGGACGGTGGCGCACCCCGCGCGTTCGCGCCACGGTTGCCCCTCGCCTCCGGGTTCCGCGAAGCGATAGACGACGCAGGCGCGTCCGCCGTTGACCAGCACGTCGTCGACGTCGAACCGGTACGGGACGCCGCGCGCCGCGAAGCGCGCGAACCGCTCGGCGATCGCCGCGTGCCCGACGACGGGCGGTTTGCGGGGCTCCCGGTACGCCGCCCCGCTCGCGAAGCGGTCCGACGCCGCGGCGAGGTCGCCGCGCACGAACGCGTCGAGCACCGCCGCGAGCGACTCCGGAACCATCCTACGGGATCGGCGGCTGCCCGGCGGAGATCGCCTTCATCATCGCGCCGACGCGATCGGCCTGCGCGGTGTCGCCGTTCTTCTGATAGCCGCGCAGCGCGGTCTGGAGATCGCTCAGCGCGCCGTCCTTGTCGCCGACGCCCCAGCTCGCGAACCCCCGTTCTTTGTAGCCGTCGGGATCGGCGGGCTGCCGCTCGACGTACGTGCGGAGATCCTGCAGCGCGAGGCGATAGTTCTGCACCCGGTTGTACGCGAGCCCGCGGAAATAGTAGGCGGTATCCGACGACTTCGGGTTGAGCGCGATGTACGCGCCGAGTTGCGCGATCCCGTCGGTATAGCGCTTCTCGACCAGCGCGAGGCGGCCGTTGGCCCACAGCCCGCGCCGGCTCTTCGGATCGAGCGAGAGCGACTTCTCGCAGTCGGACTTCGCGCGGTCGAGCCGCCCGACCAGCCGCTGCGCATCGCAGCGCGCGGCGAACAGATACGCGTTCGAGCGTCCCAGCGTGACCGCTTTGTCGTAGTCGTTCAGCGCGAGCTGATAGGCCTCGCGCTGGAACTGCACGTCGGCGCGGTCCTCGTAGGCGAGCGCGTCGAGGCCGTCGAGCTGCACGGCACGGTCGCAGTCGGCGAGCGCGCCGCGCAAGTCCTCGAGCTGCAGCCGGGTCTCGCAGCGCGTCACGTACGCGTACTGGTACTGCGGGTTGACCTCGATCGCGACGTTGTAGTCCTTGAGCGCGTCGGCATTCAGCCCCAGATCGGCCTTCGCATCGCCGCGCAGAACCAGCGCGCGCGCATCGCGCGGGTGCGTCGCGAGGTACGTGTCGAGCGCCGTGACCGCCTCGCGGAACTTCCGCTCGTGAAAGAGCTCCTGCGCGTAGTCGTAACCCGTGCGCGCCCCCGGCGCCTGCGTCTGCGCCGCCACCGGCGTGGTCCCCAACGCGGCCACGAATGCGGCGAGCAAAAGAGCAGCGACGGTACGCTGACCGGTACGGGCCGTCCTAGCCATCGCTACGACTTGCGCGGTCGCCCGAGCGTTCCTGCGGTCGACTGCTCCATTGCCTCATGTGCGCAGCCCAAACTGCTGGGGCGGCTGGATTCGAACCAACGCATGGCGGAGTCAAAGTCCGCTGCTTTGCCCGAGCGTGCTGCGCACGCCGGGGACCCCCGTAGTTGAAAGCCGCTCCGGCGCAAGCGCCTCCGCTGCGGTAAGGCAGCGGCCTTTGACTCCGCCGCACTTCCTCCGGCGGACTCGGTGCTGGGGCGGCTGGATTCGAACCAACGCATGGCGGAGTCAAAGTCCGCTGCCTTACCGCTTGGCTACGCCCCATCGTGCGGCGGAGGGGCTTCGCCCCGTCGAGGTCGTTCCCTCGGACCGCTGCGCTCAGCGTTGGAGGCGGAAGAGACGGTCGGCGAGCGGCGTGACGGCGGGGATCGCGAAGAGCTCGCCGCGCAAGGCGCGTTCGCGGTACCCCATCGAGAGACCGAACAGGAAGAGCGCCCCCAAGATGTCGGCGAGCAGGCCGAGCGAGTAGAGCCACACCACCGCCGCGGTCGAACTCGCGAGCGGCGGGATCAGGATGAGCAAGAGCAGCGGCAGCGCGAGCAGCATGAGGTACGCGAGCGTCGCCGCGATCCCGTAGACGAACGCCTGGCGGGTGTGGAGACGCGACCATGCGGTCGCGTCGGGCGGCTCCCGGAACAGATCGAGCACGGCGAGCGGCCACACCACGTAGGCGTTGGCCGCTCGCTGGCGCAGGTCGAGATCGTCGCCGTGGCCCGTCGCGGTCACGGCGAGGGCGTTCGAGCCTAGTTCGCGACGCGCTTCGCGCCGAGGTAGCGCGGACCCCAGTAGGAGTCGTGCAGGCTGGAGACCATCACACCGTGGCTCGACGAGGCGTGGACGAAGCGGTCGTTCCCCAGCGCGATCCCGACGTGCGAGACGCCGGCCTCGTACGTGTGGAAGAACACGAGATCGCCGGCCTGCGGCTTTCCGGCGAAGCTTCTGCCGGCGTCGTACTGAGCGTCGGCGGTGCGGGGCAGGTGCGTCCCCATCATCGCGAACACGTGCTGGACGTAGCCGGAGCAGTCGAACCCGTACGCCGACGTGCCGCCGAACGCATAGCGGACACCGAGAAACCGCATGGCGTTTCGGGTGAGGTGCGACGCCATCGCGGCGCCGCGCGCGGCGATCCCGCCGGCGAACTTCTGGAGGTGGAGGGCACGCGTCACCCGAGCGGGCGAAGCCGAGGTCGTCGCGGCAGCGGCCGCGTCCTCGGCGTTCGAGGGTGAGGCGTTCCACATGGCGAGGTCGGCGCCGTCGGTCGGGGCCGCGGCCTCGGAGGCGCCCACGGCCGTCGCGGTGACGGCCGGCGCACTCGGTTCACCCGTCGTCTGCGCACTCGCCATGGCCGGCAAACCGGCCGAGAGAATGCAAACAGCAAACCCAGTGAGGATGGAACGATACAAGAACTGCTCCTTCTTCCACACGTACGGGGTTAGTTGACGGGTTCGGACGGAAGAATTCGCCCGCGCGCCGACCGGCGCGTTCACCCCTGCCCTGGGTAGTCCCCCGCTCCGGCGCGCTACGCCGGACTCCGTGATCCATTAGCAGGTATGTGAGAATTCCGCGATGCGGTACACCGTATCGTCGGAAAACGCCGGCCCAATGTTTAGGCCGGCGAACCGATGGATAGGCGCTCGCGCTCCCCATCTCCTCCCCGGGGCACGGCGATTGCGTAAAGATCGCCTGGGGCGGTTTTCCGGCGTGGAGCTAGGAGCCGGCCGGCGCGAAGGTATCGCTCGCCAGCGTCGCGGTGAGGTGGACGTCGTCGACCTCCGGGCCGTTCAAGCCGTTGCGGCGGACGCGGATCCGCGTATCGTAGCGGAGCGGCGCCGAGAGCTTCGGCTGGTACGTCAGCGAGGCTTCCTCGTGGCGATCGAACCCTTGCGGGCCGGTCGTCTTCGCGTCGCCGGTGATCGAGATCGTCGCGGACGTATCGCTCGCGGCGCCGATCACGTACGAGCGGTTCCCGGTCGCCGGCTCCATCGCCGGGGTCGACCATTTCACGCCCGCCGCGGGCTGGTGGCCGACGAGGAGGCCCCGTGCGAGCGTCGGCAAGAGTTCGGAGACTTCGGGCGCGACGTTCTGCTTCGGATCGAACGCGAGCCGGCCGTCGCCGAGGATCGCGATCCGGATCGGGAGCTGCTTCGACTTCTCTCCGGCGAAGCCGGCGTCGACGACCAGGCCGTTGTCGGCGGTCGCGGCGATGACGTCGATCTTCACGGTTCCCTTGTCGTTGTTCGCGAAGCCGTGCGACTCGAAACCGGTGCCGACCTCGACGCCGCCGGCCATGCGCGACGTGACGCTGGAGACGACGCT
>DASWSC010000029.1:0-6345 GCA_036402855.1 Candidatus Elarobacter sp.
AGTCCGGGATCGTCGCGACGATCCCGGACGTGCTCGTCAACGGAGCCGGCGTGACGCGTCATCCCGGGATCCTCTCCGTCGCGTTCGCCGGCGCGCCGTCCGACGCGCTGCTGATCCGGCTCGACCTCGAGGGAATCGCAGCATCGGCCGGGAGCGCGTGCGCCGCAGGCTCCCTCGAACCGAGCCACGTCACGGCCGCGCTCGGACTCGCCGAACGATTCCGTCGCGGCGTCATCCGATTTTCGCTGGGCCGCGGCACGACCGAGGCCGAGATCGACGAGGTGCTGCGCCGCTTGCCCGCGATCATTGCAAGCATGCGCACTCCGGCTGCGGTGTAGCGCTTCCCAAATATGGGAAAGGGCCGACGGTGGCTCTAGCGAGCACACGGAGGATCGGTTTTTGAGTTCGGGTTTCGACTGGGCGATCGTTTTGGATATCGGCGTCGGTCTCGGCGTGCTGCTCGTCGGGATCAGCGCGCTGCGCATCGCGACGGCTCTCGCCGGGACGTTCGCGCGGCTGAACACGACGCTCGACGAAGTCGATCGCCAGGTGGCGGCGCTCTCGAAGCCCGTCGTCGAGGCGCTGGACCACGTCGGCGGGATCGCCGGTACCGCCGACGCGACCGTCGCGCGGCTCGGTGCGGTCGTCGGGATGCTCGAAGGCGTCGCCGGCAAGGTCGAGCACGTCGCGAAGCTGGGCTCGGATGCCGTCGCCCCGGCGATGGTCAACGCGGGCGCGGCGCTCACGGGCGTCACGGCCGGCCTGCGACGGCTCGTCACCGGACGGCGCGGCGCCGTACCGCCGGACGGCAGTTCCGGCACGGCCGGCGCGGCCGGCTCGAACGGCGTCGACGCCGGGATCGGTTCCCGTGGCTGAGGACGATCGCGGAGGCGGAGGCTTCGCCGGTTTCATCGCGGGACTCGCGCTCGGCGGTCTGGCCGGCGCGGCGCTCGCGATGATCTTGGCTCCGCAAGCCGGCGAGGACACGCGCGACCTCCTCGTCGCCAAGGCTCGTGAAGCCGGTGAGCGCGCGCGAGACACCGCCGGGGACGCCGGCGATCTGCTCGACCGGGGCCGGCGCATCGTCGCCGACGCGAAGGCCCGGCTCGACGGCGCCATCGCGGAAGGCAAAGATGCCGCGTCGCGGCAGCGTACCAACCTCGAGAACGAACGCACCGACAGCTAGGAGATACGGTGGATATCAAAGTCAACGTCCGTGAGTCGGAGGGCGACGCATACGTCGTCGACCTCACCGGCGAGATCGACGTCTATACGTCACCCAAGGTCAAGGACGCGATCACGGAGCTGATCGACCAAGAGCACTACAACCTAGTCATCAACCTCGAGAAAGTTCGCTACATCGACTCGACGGGGCTCGGCGTCCTGATCGGCGGCCTGAAGCGCGTTCGCGAGCACGGCGGTTCGGTCAACTTGGTCTGCACGAACCCGCAGATCAAGAAGATCTTCGACATCACCGGGCTGGTCAAGATTTTCGGAATCTTCGACGACGAGCAGAGCGCGATGAAGGCGCTGGTGTGAACCCCGCGCTCCTCGAAGTGTCATCGCACGGCACGGTCGAGCTCAAGATCCCCGGACGCGCGGAATGGGTCGCGGTGGCCCGGCTCGCCGTCGCGGCGGTCGCCAGCCGGCTGCGGTTCTCGGTCGACGAGATCGAGGACATCAAGCTGGCGATCGCGGAGGCCTGCACGAACTCGATCCAGGCCGCAGGCGGCCAAGACGCCGGCGTCATCGAGATCGTCTGCGACGCAGTGGAGGACGAGCTTCGCGTGACCGTCCGCGACCACTCGCAGAGCCGCCGCCTGGAACCGGTGAAGGAAGGCGGCATCGACGAGGGCCGCACCGAAGAGCTGGGGGTGTTCCTGATTCGCGCCCTCATGGACAGCGTCGACTACACGAGCGATCCGCGCCGCGGTACCGAGCTCGTCATGACGAAGCGCGTTACCGCCTAGCGATGTCGTCCTCGGTTCCTCACGTCGACGAGGAACGGTGGGATCGCAACCGCGCGCGCCAGGCGTTCGCGCGGTTCGCGGAGCTGCGGGCCGATCGCAGCCTCGACAGCGGTCCCGACCACTCCGGCGTCAGCGAGTTCGACCGGCTCCGCAATGAGCTCGTCGTCGCGCACCTCAACCTCGTCCGCTACCTGGCGGTCAAGTTCGCCAACCGCGGCGAGGCGCTCGACGATTTGATCCAAGTCGGCACCGTCGGTCTGCTCAAGGCGATCGACCGCTTCGACCTCGAGCGCGGGGTCGAGTTCACCACGTACGCGACGCCGACGATCGTCGGCGAGATCAAGCGCTATTTCCGCGACAAAGGCTGGGCGGTCAAGGTCCCGCGCCGCCTCCAGGAGCTCAACCTCGCCGTCAACCGCGCGATCGAGAAGCTGACGGTCAAGCTCGGCCACTCGCCGACGGTCGCGGAGCTGGCCTCGCACCTCGGCGCCTCGGAAGAGGACATCCTCGAAGCGCAGGAGCTGGGCCAAGCCTACAACCTGCTCTCGCTCGACACCGAGCTCAACGGCGAAGGCGACAAGAAGTCCCAGACGCTGGCCGATTACGTCGGCCAGAACGACGCCGGTCTCGAGCTCCTCGAAGACCGGGCGAACCTCGAGCGCGCGTTCCAGGTGCTCACCGGGCGCGAGCGCGTGATCCTGTACTTACGCTTTTACGAGAGCGTCTCGCAGACCGAGATCGCGAAGCGCCTCAACGTCTCGCAGATGCACGTGTCGCGCCTCCAGCAGAAGGCGCTGGAGAAGCTGAAGAACTTCCTCCAAGAGAAATGATCCGCGGGGCGCCGCGCCGGCCCAGCGCGCCGGTGAGCAGCGCGACGATCAGCAGCACCGAGCCGTCGATCACCGCGTAGCCGCCGGCGACCGCCGAGGGCGGGTTGCCCGACGTGACGTGGAACCACGGCGTCGTCGGGAGCCAGGTCCATGCGCCGAACCACGTCCCGGCGAGCTCGAGGTCGGTGACGGCGATGAAGATCCCGGCGAAGAGCGCCTTGCGCGGCCCGAACAGGATCGCCGCGGCGAAGAGCGGGAGCCAGTACCAGCCGTGCCAGTCGATGCGCTGCGTCATCGCCGGCAGCAGGCTGACGCCGGCGATCGCCCACGCGACCGCGCCGCCGAGCGCGGCGTAGGCGACCAGCCGCTCGCGGCGCCGGACCCACGGCAGCGCCGCGAGGCTGAACGCGAAGACGTAGACGAGCCCGTGGCCGAACGGGACGAACGTCGGGATCGCCCCGAACCGGTAGCGGTAGCCGCCCCAGACCTGCGACCCGAGGTACTCCCAGCCCGTCGCGACGACGACGCAGATCCAGACCTGCAGCCGGTCGGCCCTCGGCAGGCGCGTCGTCCACAGCGCCAGCAGGACGAAGGTCAAGGCCCCGAGCGCGTACTCCCACGGCCATGCCGCCGAGAGGCGGCCGTCGAGGTAGAGCATCGCCGGCGCGTACACGAGCACCGCGACCAGGTACCACCACGGCGCGGCGCGGACGGCCTCCCGCTCCGCTGCGAGCATGGGCGGGCTGTTCAGGCCGCTCGATCCGGTCACCTCGGCGAAACGCGCGGTCACCCGCCGCGGATGGGCGCCGGTGGGGCGCTCTGCCGGAAGCGGCGAATCGGACGGGTCGGCCATGACATCCCAAGAGCTCCGACAAGCGTTCGTCGACTATTTCGTCCGGAACGGACACGCGCATCTCCCGTCCGCCTCGCTGATCCCCGACGAGATGAGCACGACGCTCTTCACGATCGCCGGGATGGAGCAGTTCGTCCCGGTCTTCCTGGGCGACGCTCCCGCACCGGCGCCGCGCGCCGTCACGGTCCAGCGCTGCCTCCGCGTCGCCGGCGCGAAGTCGGACATCGAGAACGTCGGGCGCACCGGACGCCACGGCACGTTCCTCGAGATGCTCGGCAACTTCTCGTTCGGCGACTACGGCAAGCCCGAGGCGATCCGCTTCGCTTGGGAGTTTCTGACGACCGTCATGCAGCTCGACCCGGCGAAGCTCTACGTCACGGTGCACGTCTCCGACGACGACGCGCAGCACATCTGGGAGCGCGAGATCGGGCTCGATCCTTCGCGCATCACGCGCTGGGACGAGGACAACTTCTGGACGATGGGCGCGACCGGACCGTGCGGTCCGTGCAGCGAGATCTTCTACGACACCGGCGCCGGCAACGCGTCGGGACCCGACGACGACGGACCGAACAAAGGCAACCGCTACGTCGAGATCTGGAACGTCGTCTTCCAGCAGTACAATCGCAGCGGCGACGGCAAGCTCACGGACCTGCCGCGCAAGGCGATCGACACCGGGGCCGGCTTCGAGCGGATGCTGGCGGTCGCGAACGGCAAGGTCTCGATGTACGAGACCGACCTGTTCACCGATCTGATCGATGCGCAGCCGGCGGTCGGTCAGACGTCGCTCTCGAAGGACGAGCAGCTCGTGCGGCGCCGCATCATCGCCGACCACGCGCGCGCGGCGACGTTCTTGATCGCCGACGGGGTCTATCCGTCGAACACCGAGCGCGGCTTCGTGCTGCGCTTCCTGATCCGGCGCGCGATCCGTAACGGGAAGCTGCTCGGCTACCCGCGCGAGTTCATCGCCGACCTGGCCGGTGCGGTGGTCGGATCGCTCGCGAGCGGCTACCCGGAGCTGCGCGCGAAGCTCGCCGACGTGCAGAGCGCGCTGCGCACCGAGGAGGCCGGCTTCCTCCGCACGCTCGACCGCGGCGTGGAGCTGCTCGAAGCCGAGATCGACGAAGCGATCCGCGACTGCACGATGCTGATCTCCGGCGAGGACGCGTTCGTGCTGCACGACACGTACGGGTTTCCGATCGAATTGACGCGCGAGATCGCGAGCGAGCGCGGCGTCTCGGTCGACTCGGTCGGGTTCGAGCGGAAGATGACGGAGCAGCGCGAGCGCGCGCGGCGCGACGCGGCGGAGAAACGCGCCGTGATCAGCGTCGCCGATGCGCCGCCGGTCGCCTCGTCGTTCGAAGGCTACGCGGGGCTCGAGGCCGAGGGGACCGTCCTCGCGATCCTGGCCGGCGGGAAGCCGGTCGCGGTGATCGAGCCTGGGACCGAAGCGCAGATCCTGCTCGACCGCACCTCGTTCTACGCCGAGAAGGGCGGACAGATCGGCGACCGCGGCCGCATCACGAACGCCGCCGGCGCCGTGTTCGAGGTGACCGACACGCAGTTCGCCGGCGAGGCGATCGCGCACCACGGCCGGCTCGTGACCGGAACGATCGCGAGCGGCGACGCCGTGCGCACGACCGTCTACCCGGAGTGGCGCGAAGAGATCCGGCGCCATCACACCTCGGCGCACTTGCTGCAGCGCGCGCTGCGCGACGTGCTCGGCGAGGAGATCGTGCAAGCCGGCTCGTGGGTCGGCGTCGACCGGATGCGCTTCGACTTTCGCAGCCCGGGCGGCGCGCTCACCCCCGCGCAGAAGCGCGCGGTGACGCAGCGCGTCAACGAGCTGATCCGCGCCGACTTCCACCAGGAGATGCGCGAGCTTCCGATCGAGGAGGCGCAGCGCACCGGCGCGATCACGATGGCGGGCGAGAAGTACGGCGAGCGCGTGCGCGTCGTCGGATTCGGACCGGCCGTCGAGTTCTGCGGCGGGACGCACGCCGTCACCACCGGCGAGCTCGGCCTCTTCGTGATGCTCAGCGAGAGCTCGATCGGGAGCGGTGTTCGCCGGATCGAAGGGATCGTCGGGAAAGCGGCCGAGGCGTACGTCGAGCGGCAGCAAGAGACGCTCGCGACGCTCGGCGAGAAGCTCTCGGCGAAGCCCGAGGAGCTGGTCGAGCGCGTCGACCGCCTGCAGTCGGACGTGCGCGATCTGCAGAAGGCGATGA
The DNA here is from genome assembly GCA_036402855.1 of Candidatus Elarobacter sp. Taxonomy (GTDB): domain Bacteria; phylum Vulcanimicrobiota; class Vulcanimicrobiia; order Vulcanimicrobiales; family Vulcanimicrobiaceae; genus Vulcanimicrobium. The sequence goes on from DASWSC010000029.1 coordinate 5,879, forward strand.
ACGAGATCAAGGCGCGGCTGGCGTCGGCCGACGCCGCGACCTACGCCGAGCGCGCCGAAGAGGTCGGCGGGGTGCGGATCGTCGCCGCGATCGTCCCCGAGGCGAACGCCGAGGCGCTGCGCTCGCTCGGCAACGCGATCCGCGCGCGCTTGACCTCGGGCGTCGTCGCGCTGGTCGGCACCGACGGCGACGCGGCCTCGCTCTTCGTGAGCGCGAGCGACGACGCCGTGAAGGCGGGCGTCCACGCCGGGAACCTCGTCAAGGCCGCCGCGCCGCTGGTCGGCGGCAAAGGCGGCGGCGCGCCGGCGCAGGCGCAGGGCGGCGGCAAAGATCCCTCCGGGGCGCAGGCCGCGCTCGACGCGATGCGCGCCCTGCTCGGCAAGCGCGCGGCGTGATCGCGCTGCTGCTGGCGGCCGCGACGTCGCTCCCCGCGACGCCGCCGCCCGCGCTCGCCCCGGCCGCAGTCC